>CASFSC010000169.1 GCA_949296995.1 uncultured Alistipes sp.
AGTTATGAAACAGGAGAATATAATTATGTACAAAATAATGCCATGCGTAATAGTGCCAGAGTGTCTATAAATCAGAATATTGCTGCGACAGGTGGTCAGGTGTCAATTTATTCGGCATTGGAGCGGTTGGATCAATTCGCACCTCAAAAATATTCGCGTTTTATTTCCTAACCATTCAGTTTCACATATGTGCAACCTATATTCGGAACTTTTAATTCTTTAAAATGGGATAAAAAAATAGATCCTGAAAAATATGATGCGGCAAAATTCACCTATTTGGAAAATATGGAACAAATAGCGGTGAATGCAGTACAATACGCTTTCGATCTGGCCCTTGCCCAGCAAAATGCATATACGGCACAACAGAATTTTGAAAATACAGAGAAACTTTACAATATAGCACGAGAGAGATTTAAACTGGGAAGTGTTACCCAAAACGACCTGATGCAGTTGGAGTTGCGACATTTGAATGACGGTTTGGCGGTTAATCAGTCACAAATCAATCTTGAACAGGCCAAATTTCAGTTAGCCTCCTTTTTAGGATTTAATGAAAAGGTCGATATAACTCTGCAAATTCCAGATGAATTACCAAAAGTAGAGTTGAATTTTGATACGGTATTCAATTTGTCGATTACCAACACATCTTTTGCCAAAAATCAGAATATAACATTGCTTGAAGCAGAGCGAGATGTTGCTCAGGCAAAAGCTAACCGAGGAATCAAAGCCAATATCAATGCTCGGGTTGGATTAAACCAGACTGGAGATAATTTTTCAGAAAGTTATAGAAATCCTTTGGATCAAGAATCGGTGCAATTATCGTTGGAAATGCCTATACTTGATTGGGGAATGGGACGAGGGCGTGTGAGGATGGCTGAATCTTTACAGAAAGTTGCAAATGCCCAAGTCGAAAAGCAGTTGTCCGAACAGAAACAAAATGTATTGCTTAACGTTTTGCAGTTTAATTATCAGAGCAAACAATTCGAACTTGCCGCACGTGCCGATTCAATAGCTCAAATGCGATATGACATAGCTATGAAACAATTTACGGACGGAGCATTGACAGTCATGGATTTCAATACGGCACAGACTGAAAAGGACAATGCAATGACACGTTATATTACAGAGTTGAAAAATTATTGGGTCTATTATTATTCGATGCAACAGATGACATTGTTCGACTTTATTCATAATGAAAACATATCTACGAACTTTGATGAAATAATTCAAGAATAAACCTAAATATCACGGCCTTATGAAATGTCATAATGGGGAATTGATGAAAAGTAATGTTTATAAAACCGCATTTGCGTTGCTTGCTATTTTATGCTTTTCAGGATGTTCGATTTTTAAAAATAACGATACCGAAGAAGATCAGGTAGGACGTAATGAGTATAAACCGGAAGAAAATGTCGTTGACACAATGGTTCTTCGGAAAACCACCTTTATGTCCCAACTTGTCAGCAATGGCAAATTGAGATCTCGTATAAAAAGTTCATTGCGATTTCCCATACAAGGTGTTGTGGCTGAGGTCAATGTGCGTAATGGGGATATAGTAAAGGCTGGTGATATTATTGCAGTGTTGGATAAACGTGATGCTGAAAATAAATTGCAACTGGCAAAAGTAGCTTTCGATAAGGCCGAAATATCGTTACGTGACGGTCTGATCGGGTTCGGTTATCTGGATCCTGAATCGGACGATATACCAGAGGAAATAGAGCGTACGGCAAAAACGAAATTAGGATACGAGGATGCAAAATTGAATATGAAAGCTGCTGAAATTGAATTGGAAAATTGTACGCTCAGGGCTCCCATAAGCGGTAAGATCGCCGATTTGGATACAAAACAACATGAATATACTCCTACGGGAGACTTCTGTAAGGTGCTTGATAATAATGTTTTCGAGGTTGAGTTTCCTATTTTGGAGACAGAGATTAACCAGGTTCGTACAGGTCAGAAAGTACAGGTTTCCACATTTTCAGAACCGGACAAACGTTTTTCCGGTACAATTACAGAAATAAACCCTATGATTGACGACAAAGGGCAAATTACTGTTAAGGCAGAATTTCAGAATCCGGGGAAATTCCTGGATGGCATGAATGTTAAAATATTTGTAGAAAATGGTATTCCGGATAAGTTGGTGGTTCCTAAAAGTGCCGTTCTTATTCGTGACAATCTCGAAGTTTTATTCCTTGTTAAAGATAATAAGGCTGCGTGGACATATGTCAATGTTCTTATGACCAACAGCAATTCATGTGTTGTTGTGGCAAATCAGGAACGAGGAGCAGAACTCAAGGAAGGAGATATCGTAATCACATCGGGCAATCTGAATCTTGCCGATGGTTCGAGTGTCATTATTAAATAATCACAGGTATGGTTAAGTTCTTTATTGAGCGACCTATTGCTGTTACTATGAGCCTGATAGCCATAGTAGTTTTGGGTTTGTTGTCGATGAACATGATACCTGTGTCATTGATGCCTAACATCGACATTCCTCAGATAACGGTACAGGTCAATTCTCCGAATCTGTCGGCAAGAGAGGTAGATGCACAAATCGTAAAGTCTTTGCGTTATCAATTAATGCAGATACCTCATTTGGAGAATATACGTGCGGAATCGCATGATGGGGGTGGGACTATCTTCATGCAATTCGAACACGGGTCCAACATAGATTATATATTTATCGAGGTAAATGAACGAATCGACCGTGCCATGAGTCAATTGCCTCAAGATATAGAACGGCCTAAAGTCATGAAGGCCAGTGCAGCAGACATACCGGCTTTTTATCTCAATCTTACATTAAAGGATGCGGGAACAGACTCTTTGCTCATACAACAAAAATTTACTGAACTGAGCCGATTTGCCATATCGGTCATATCCAAACGGTTGGAACAACTTCCTCATGTTGCTATGGTGGATATAAGCGGTCAATCATCTTCCGAGATAGTTATTATCCCCGATACCGACAAAATGCAGGCACTCGGCATCTCTTTGGCGACATTCGAAACGGCCATACTTAATCATAATCTCAATCTTAGCTCTCTTGTAATAAATGACGGACAATATCAATACAATATAAGATTTTCTCTGCCTTTGACCAATAAACAGGAAATAGAAGATATATACCTTTCGATAGACGGGCGTCTTTATAAAATTAAAGATTTGGCGACGGTCAGGGAACAAGTTCAAAAGCGTCAGGGATTAACCCGTTCCGACGGGAAATTGGCCGTTACGATGGCCGTTATTAAACAATCGGACTCTCGCATGAGTGATCTTAAAAAGAGTATCGATGAGCTGACCGCTTCATTCGAAAATGATTATCCTCATATCGATTTCACCATAACCAGGGATCAAACGGCCTTATTGGATTATTCTATTGATAATTTGAGCAGTAACCTTATTGTAGGTATTATCTTGGCTTGTCTGGTTATATTTATTTTTATGCATGATTTCAGATCGCCTGCTCTCATCACTCTGACAATTCCGCTGTCATTGGTCGTCGCAATACTCGGATTGTATGCATTGGGAATTTCTATCAATATCATATCTCTGTCAGGATTGATATTGGGGGTGGGAATGATGGTGGACAACTCAATAATTGTAATAGATAATATTTCTCAGCGTTGGGATAGAGGAGAAAGTTTGAAAGAAGCCACGGTTAAAGGTACAAATGAAGTAATAGCTCCTCTTTTAAGTTCGGTGCTGACTACATGTGCGGTATTTTTACCCTTGATTTTTATGAGTGGTATAACGGGGGCTCTTTTTTATGATCAGGGTATGGCCGTGGCTGTCGGATTGTTCGCATCCCTTCTTGTTGCAATAACAGTTATACCGGTATATTATTATGCTTTTTATAAAAAGTTGGACAGAAGACATACAAATCAATTCTTGAAAAAACTGGATGTAATCAATTATGATAAAATATATGAAACCGGCTTGAAATGGACATTTCGTCATCAACCGATAGCATGGGGAGCTATTTTATTTATGATTGCAGGTACTGTAATACTGTTTATGGTTATCGAGAAACAGAAATTACCGGATATGAGTCAGGATGATTTATTGTTGAATATAGAGTGGAATCAGAATATCACTGTCGAAGAAAATGACAAGAGAATTTCAGAATTGCTGTCCGAATGTGGAGATATTGTAACACAATCGACTGTTATGGCAGGTCAACAGCAGTTTATCTTGCAGCACACTAAAGAAAATACGGTTTCTGAAGCTGTAACTTATATTAAGGTTAAATCATCTGACGATATTGAGCGATTAAATTCCTTGATTGCGCGATTTTTACAAGATAAATATCCGGATGCAGTATTCAGTACAGAACGGTCCGGAAATATATTTGATATGATTTTTGCTGATAAAGATCCCAAACTGGTTGCCAGAATACGCTCTGCGAATGGAAAATCCATAGATCCAAGCCAGTTGAATGTTTTATTGTCTGAAATCAAACGAGCACTTCCCGATATTTATGTTGAACCTGCAGCATGGCAAGAGGTAATAATGTTGCAGACCCGGCCGGAGATATTGTCTTTGTACGATATCTCTCCTGAGGAGGTATATAAAAGATTATTGCAGGCGCTCAATGAATATACTGTTTTAACCATCCGTGAGGGACAATATTCAATACCGGTACGTATAGGAGATAATAAAGATACTTTCGACAAAATATATTCGTCAGCCTCCATTACTACTGTTGATTCGGTAGAGGTTCCGTTGAGGACATTGTTGATTGAAGGACAAGGAAAAGATCTTAAAGATATCGTGTCAGGTCCCGAGGGAGATTTCTATCCTTTGAATCTTGAGCTTGCGGACAAAGAGGTCCCTTATGTGGTAGAAAAAATATCGAAAATAGTCAATGCCGATCCCGGTTATGACGTGAGTTTCAGCGGTACATATTATACGAACAGAGCAATGTTGAATGAACTGATGGTGATACTTGTTGTGTCACTGTTATTGCTCTATTTTATTCTTGCAGCCCAATTCGAATCATTGATACAACCTGTAATCATAATGTCCGAGATAGCGGCAGACCTGTTTGGAGCTCTGTTCCTGTTGTGGATATGCGGGTCGAGCCTTAATGTGATGTCTATGATAGGCATTATCGTTATGTGCGGTATCGTAATAAACGACTCCATTTTGAAGGTGGATACGATAAACCATTTGCGAAAGGATGGATACAATCTGAAAAGGGCTATAATGATGGCCGGTGCGAGACGATTAAAACCTATAATAATGACCACGTTGACAACTGTACTGGCAATCGTTCCCTTTATCTTTTCCGAAGGAATGGGCGCCGACATGCAGTTGCCACTCTCTTTGGCAGTTATAGGTGGTATGAGTATAGGAACGATCGTGAGTATATTCTTTATTCCATTGGCCTATTATTACATATATAACCGCAAACATTGAATTATATCAGAGATAAACAATAACAGAAACAACTGAAATGGCAGACAATAAGGACATACGAAAATTATCGTCGTTTTCGGTGATTCTTATCATGGTTACACTTATGATCATAGGTGTTTTCATGCTTCCTATGCTCAATATTCAATATGCCCCTCAGTTGAAACAGAAAACATTCCGAATAAATTATTCCTGGCCTAACGCATCAGCCAGAGTAATCGAATCGGAAGTCACCTCCCGTATAGAGGGCGTATTGGGCACTATGAGCGGAGTAGAGAAAATAGAATCCGAATCTCATAAAGAGTACGGAGTCATTTCGGTTTATCTCAAAAAAGAGACAGATATAGATGCTGCACGTTTTGAGGTCGCTTCGTTGATAAAACAGATATATGGTAAATTGCCTCAGGGAGTTACCTATCCGACTTTTTCTACCGGCGTTTCGGGCGTTGTCAAGTCTCCCATTATGACCTATACAATAAATTCTCCTTTGTCGACGTCTCAAATAGAAAGTTATTCGGAACAATATGTCATTCCGTTGATAAACGAAGTGGAAGGGGTGAATGATGCAGTGTTGACTGGTGCCGTTCCTTATGAGTGGGTTATTTCATTTAATTCGGATATTTGTTCCAAATTGAATATTTATCCGGATGATATCAGACAGGCGTTGTCGTATTATTTTAATGAGCGAAATGCCGGACTTGCCGACAAGATCGACAATGATGGTAATCTTATTCAGTTGCGTGTTGTTTTAAGTAATAGAACAGATGATTCAGCAAACATCGATTGGGAATCTATCGTTATCAAAAAAGCTGATGACAGAATTATCACATTGGGAGATATTGCAAAGGTTCAATATCAGGAAGCCTTACCGACCTCATATTTCCGTATAAATGGTCGCAATAATATCAACCTTAATATTTATGCCGAAGATGATGTCAATACATTGAAAGTTTCCGACCGAATCAAAGAGGTTATTGACAAGTTGAATGAAACGGAAAATAATTTCGATTTTATCCTTTCAAATGATACTTCGGAGAGAATCCGTTCCGACCTCCATAAGATATATCTTCGGACAATCATGTCGTTATTAATTCTTTTGGGATTCGTATATCTTGTGAGTCGCAAGTGGCGTTATCTGTTGGTTATTACCATAACCCTGGCTGCCAACATACTCGTGGCATTCATATTTTACAATCTTTTCAATATCGAATTGCATCTGTATTCGCTGGCAGGTATAACGGTCTCTTTAGGACTTATAATAGATACGAGTATCATCATGGTAGATCACTATAATTATTACCATGACCGGAAAGCTTTCCTGGCTATTTTAGCCGCTTTGCTCACCACTATCGGTTCTTTATCGATAGTTTTTTTCCTGCCCGAAGATACAAAAGCCAATTTGGTTGATTTTTCAGCCGTCATAATAATCAATCTTACGGTATCGCTTATCATAGCGTTGTTGTTTGTACCTGCATTGCTCGATAAACTTCCAATAGGCAAACGAGAAGAGACAAAACTGTTAAAACAACGACGGCGTATAGTTAAATTTACCCGATATTATAAAAATTTTATCGTATGGAATAAGCGTCATAAATGGGTCCTTATTCTGTTGTTTATTTTCGGGTTCGGGATACCACTCTATTTACTTCCTGAAAAAATAGAGTATGACAAAGAGGATGGTGATAAGACACATTTCTGGGCAAATTTATACAACAAAACAATAGGAGGCTCGACATATCAGGAGAGTATAAAACCCATAATTGAGCCTGTTTTCGGAGGCAGTATGAGATTGTTTGCCAAAACTTATCAATCAGCTTCATTCCGAATGCCAGAAAGAACAACTCTTCACATCATGGCTTCGATGCCGGAAGGCTGTACCATATATCAGTTGAATGACCTGATATTGAAGATGGAAAATTTTTTGAGTCAATATAAAGAGATAGATATTTATCAGACATACATTTCTTCCTATCGTAACGGTAGCATAACTGTCACGTTTAATAAAGATTCTGAATATACAGGATTTCCGTTGTTTTTGGAACAGGCGGCAATTTCAGAGGCTATAAATTTGGGAGGTGCCGATTGGCGAATATATGGTCAGGGTCAAGGATTTTCCAATGCTTTGAACAGCGGATATAAGAGTTCCCGCATAAAACTTACCGGATATAATTATGAACAGCTTTACCGCTATGCCGAAGAGTTGATAGACACACTTTCTCAAAACCGAAGGGTGTCGGATCCTGTTATCTATGCGAATGAATGGTATAATGCCACAGCTTTAACTGAATATTATTTGGATTTCGATTATGAAAAGTTCGGATTGTACAATATTCCTCTTGTAAATTATTACGCTTATCTCCAAAATAAATTGTATAATCAGCAGTTACCTTCCATTCTTAATGGAATGGAAGTCCAGCCTGTCAGATTGGTTGCCGATAGCCATGATTCGTATGATGTATGGAATCTTGAAAATGATATTGTCAATATCAATGATTCTTATATGCGCTTGTCAGAATTCGGTTCAATCGAAAAACGGCAGATGGGGAATGATATTTTTAAAGTAGATCAACAATATCAACTGATTGTTGCGTATGATTTTATAGGTGCATATGAATTGAATCGTCGGGTCATGGAAAAAACTGTCGACAATTTGAACGATAGATTGCCATTGGGATATAAAGCGAGTGAGGCAACTTTCGGTATGTGGCAGAATCAGAAAACACAATATGCTCTTTTATTGCTTATAATTGTCATAATATATTTTGTCTGTGCAATATTATTCGAGTCATTAATACAGCCATTTGTAATCACCATCATGATACCGATATCTTTTATTGGTGTATTTCTGACATTTTCCTTATTTGATTTTCCTTTTGACCAAGGCGGATTTGCCTCCTTTGTTTTGTTGTGCGGTATTGTGGTCAATGCCGGTATCTATATAATTAATGAATATAATATAATCAGTCGTCGTAAAGGATGGTATACTCTGAACAATTATCTTCAGGCATATAATCATAAGATTATTCCCATAATGCTGACTATAATATCTACCGTATTAGGATTAATACCTTTTGTATATGACGGGAAAGATGAGGTATTTTGGTTCTCGTTTGCAGTCGGGGCAATGGGTGGTATGATTTTCTCAATTATTGCATTGGTAGTTTATCTGCCTGTATTTTTACCTGTGAAAAGAAGATCGCACAAGAATATTTGATTCGTGTCGTGACGTGTAGTATAAGTGCTCTGTATTTTATGAATTTTACATATCTGTTAAGGAATTATTTATGAAAATTTGCAGGCAGCAGTAGCTATTTTATTGAGTGTAAATGCAATGTATGATTCAACTCTCTTTTCCCTTTTTTCCTCCTTTTTAAATCGTATAAACAAAATTGAAAATATTCTTTTTGTTTTAATTATTTACAGATGTTCAGGTGAATTTTTGTAACATCAATCGTTTTATTTATTATTCAGATAAATCATTGGATATAGTATATCTTTTGGTCATTCATTTTTTTACAGTTTCTTTGATAAGATAAGCATTTGTAAAATAAATATAGATAATGTAATTGACGGACTATTTATCCGTTGTACATCATCGTGATATGTATGATTGTTTGTTATTTATTTATGCTATTAATGCCGGGAAAGGGGCTTTCTCTGCCTCGAAAATTATTTTATTTGGTAATACGTGATACGTAGTATTTTATCTCTATTTTTATTTGAAAGTCATTCCCGAAATAATTGAAAACGGTTGTAATTTCAGTATGGATGATTTTGCCGAATAAAATAAAAAAGATGCTTTTATCCTTTTTTGCTTTTGCAGAGTACTGTTTTAGAGTTAATTTGTTCATCGGACTCTTATGTGAATTTATGTTGCTTCCCTGTAACAGTGTACTGTGAAAAGCAAAAGCTGTCCATCGGACAGCTTTTGCCATATTTGTGTGTTCCCACTGTTTGGTTACGTCTACGGTAAGTCGGCCAATCGTTCGGCTCTTCCCTGAATCGGTGGCAAATTGTTTTCCGGTTTGTTCATATACCAATAGGCTGTTGAACTGTAATCGTCGGAACGTTCCATCACATTGCTCCATTCAGGATGAGCTTCCAGTTCTTCTTTCGTGTAATATTGTGTCCCGTCCCCGGCTTTCATGAATTTAAGACCAGGGTATTTGTTCATCGATTCGAGCATTGCCGGATAACCTGGACCACCCATAACCTGAATTGTCGCCCTTATGTCTTTATAAAAATATACGGGGTCAGGAATGTGTAATCTGTAAAATCCGTATGCATCTTTGTCTTGAGATACGAAATTATTACCGAAATATTGATAACTGAACTTATCCATTCCATAACCACATCCGATGTAATCTTCAGCTCCGGTTCCACATAGTGTAGGGTAATCGTTGTCTCCGTCGAGATATATTTTCACTTCACCTTCACCCCACCAGAAATTAGTACATCTGTAATCCGATTTTACACCTATGTTGCATCCGATGAAACGCCCTTTACCCTCGATTTTTGGGAGTATAGTGTAATCTTGACGTAATGTTGTCGGGTTTTCACGCCTCCAATATGAATGAAAGTAGAGCATGTTGTCGTCATGAACATCCCCGAGTGTTACGTCGACTTCATAATATGAACCGTTATCACGGTCGCTGTCGTTTATCAGGAGAATTTTTGCTCCTTTTTTGAACGGCATAGGTGCAAGACAGTTTACCGATTTCCCTTCAGGTGATGAGAAAAAGGCATTCTCAAATGCTACGGGTTCTCCCATAGGCATACAGAAAAAATCTCCTAAAGGAGCTTGTACGGC
>CASFSC010000170.1 GCA_949296995.1 uncultured Alistipes sp.
TATTGCAACCATACAAACCTCTGAGAATATTGCCGATAAGGTATATTTCCTGCCTGTTACCCCCGAATTTGTAGAGGAAGTTATTGCCAAAGAACGTCCGCAGGGTATTTTGCTCGCTTTTGGAGGACAGACGGCCCTTAATTGCGGGGTAAAACTTTACCAAAGCGGCGTATTGGAAAAATATAATGTAAAGGTTCTCGGTACTCCGGTCCAAGCTATCATGGATACCGAAGATCGTGAACTGTTTGTCGAAAAGTTGGACCAAATAGGGGTTAAAACGATTAAAAGCGAGGCTGTGACCAATGTTGAAGATGCCAAACGTGTCGCCATGGAGTTGGGGTATCCGTTGATTATCCGTGCAGCATATACGCTCGGAGGACTTGGCTCGGGCTTTTGCGACAATGAGGCGGAATTGGAAACTCTTGCTAAAAAAGCATTTTCATATTCTCCTCAAATACTTGTCGAAAAGTCTCTTAAAGGCTGGACAGAGGTTGAATATGAAGTCGTGCGAGATAAATATGATAACTGTATTACGGTATGTAATATGGAAAATTTCGACCCTCTGGGTATACATACTGGAGAAAGTATCGTTGTGGCACCCTCCCAGACTCTTTCAAATGCAGAGTATCACAAATTGCGTAAGTTGGCAATAAAAATCATACGTCATATAGGAGTTGTTGGTGAATGTAATGTTCAATATGCTCTTGACCCAAATTCGGAAGATTATCGTGTGATTGAGGTTAATGCCCGTTTGAGCCGTTCGTCGGCCCTTGCTTCTAAAGCCACAGGTTATCCATTGGCTTTCGTTGCCGCAAAATTGGGGTTGGGATATGGATTGCATGAGTTGAAAAATTCTGTCACCAAAACCACAACGGCATGTTTCGAACCGGCTCTTGATTATATTGTATGTAAAATTCCTCGTTGGGACCTTGGTAAATTCAAGGGCGTTTCACGTGAATTGGGCAGCAGCATGAAATCTGTCGGAGAAGTTATGGCGATAGGCCGTAATTTCGAGGAGGTGATACAGAAAGGTTTGCGTATGATAGGGCAGGGAATGCACGGGTTTGTTGCAAACAAGGAATTTGCCGTTGAGGATATAGATGCGGCATTGACACACCCTACCGATAAACGTATATTTGTTATCGCGCATGCTCTCCATAAAGGTTATAGTGTAGATAGAATACATGAACTGACAAAAATAGATCGTTGGTTCCTCGAAAAGCTTGAAAATATAATCCGTATAGAAAAAGAACTGGATAAATATGACAAGATAGACGAGGTTCCGGATAGTTTGCTTTGGGAGGCTAAACAAAGAGGATTTTCGGATTTCCAGCTTGCAAGGACCGTTTTGAACAGTTCAGTTCAAGATATCGAAAAGAATGTTCTGGTTGTTCGTGAAAACCGTAAAAAACGTGGTGTCGTACCTGTTGTAAAGCAGATAGATACATTGGCCGCTGAATATCCCGCACAGACAAATTATCTGTATGTCACATATAACGGTATTGCGAATGATGTAGATTTTCCGAGGGATAACCGTTCAGTGATCGTTTTGGGATCAGGAGCGTATCGTATAGGCAGTTCTGTTGAATTCGACTGGTGTAGCGTGAGTGCTCTTAAAACCATACGGGAACAAGGGTTGCGTTCTATCATGATAAATTATAATCCGGAGACTGTTTCTACCGATTATGATATTTGCGACCGACTCTATTTCGATGAACTTACATTGGAACGGGTACTCGATATTACCGATCTGGAGATGCCGAGAGGTGTAATAGTTTCGACCGGTGGTCAAATACCTAACAATCTTGCAATGAGATTGCAGTCGCAACATGTACCTATATTGGGGACTTCGGCTACAGATATCGATAATGCTGAAGACAGGCACAAATTCTCCTCCATGCTTGATAAGATTGGCGTTGACCAACCTCGCTGGAGAGAGTTGACAACTATGGACGATATTTACAATTTTGTCGATGAAGTGGGTTTCCCAGTTTTGATTCGTCCTTCGTATGTGCTTTCAGGTGCAGCCATGAATGTCGTTTCGAACCGAGATGAGTTGGAACATTTCCTTACTCTTGCAACCAATGTTTCGAAACAGTATCCCGTAGTGGTTACTGAATTTATAGAAAATGCCAAAGAGGTTGAAATAGATGCTGTTGCCCGTAATGGGGAGGTTCTGATTTATGCCATTTCTGAACATGTCGAATTTGCAGGTGTCCATTCAGGTGATGCGACAATGGTGTTCCCGGCTCAGAAGATGTATGTCGAAACGATGCGCCGTATAAAGAAGATTTCGCGTGAGGTGGCTAAAATGCTCAATATCTCAGGCCCGTTCAATATGCAGCTGATGGCTAAGAATAATGAAATCAAAGTTATTGAATGCAACCTGCGTGCATCACGCAGTTTCCCGTTCGTGTCGAAGGTGTTGAAGGTTAATTTTATAGATATCGCAACGAAAATTATGTTGGGTGTAGATGTTGAACCTCCTCACAAATCAGCCTTTGAGTTGGATTATGTCGGCGTGAAAGCTCCTCAATTTTCATTCTCCCGTTTGCAGAAAGCCGATCCTGTATTGGGCGTAGAGATGGCTTCCACGGGTGAAGTGGGATGTCTCGGTGAAGACTTTTCGGAAGCAATTCTGAAAAGTATGCTTTCCGTGGGATATACTATACCTAAAAAGAATATTTTGCTTTCGACAGGTGATTCCCGTTCAAAAATGGATATGCTTTCAGCAGCTAAAGAGTTACAGGCGCATGGCTACAATCTGTTTGCGACGAAAGGAACTGCCGAGTTTCTTGAAAGTAACGGTGTACATGCCACCATACTTCACTGGCCCGATCAGAAGGAACAGCCTAATACGCTCGATTATATCAAAGAGAAAAAGGTTGATTTGGTTGTAAATATTCCTAAGAACCTTTCTAAAACGGAATTGAATAACGACTATACCATACGTCGAAGTGCAATAGATTTCAATATTCCTCTGATTACCAATGCCCGACTTGCAAGTGCCTTTATTATAGCGTTCTGTAAACTCGGACGTGAAGGTATAAAAGTTAAAAGCTGGAACGAGTATTGAGATATGGAATGAGGTTACCCGGAGTAAGATTGAAATAACTTTTTTCTCTCCATATCCTGAGTGCGATAATACCTTGCGGCGAAGCGGTGAACGCTTCGTCGCATTGTTTTAACATATCT
>CASFSC010000171.1 GCA_949296995.1 uncultured Alistipes sp.
CTTGCGGAAATTTCTCAAATCGAGAATCATTTCATGACCTACACGTCCGTGTTCTCCGGTGTAAAGTATATTGAAATCTTTTTTGAATGCCGATGCCATGTAGTTTGCATTTACTATCGCCATTTCAGTAGCATGACGCAGACCGCTTTCACCCAACATCTTTATATAGCCATAAGTTATGGGTAACATAAGCGCGCTTCCGAAAGGAGCCGCCGCTACTGCTGTAATTCCATTTATTCCTCCTGTTTCGACAATCGAATGGCTCGGCAGAAATTCCTCGAGATGTTTTGCAACACATATCGGACCTACTCCGGGACCTCCCCCTCCGTGGGGTATTGCAAATGTTTTATGTAAATTGAGATGGCATACGTCTGCTCCGATATATCCAGGATTGGTAAGGCCAACCTGTGCATTCATGTTTGCCCCATCCATATATACCTGTCCGCCGTTATCGTGAACTATCTCTACTATATCTCTTATGCGACTTTCAAAAATGCCATGAGTGGATGGATAGGTGACCATTATACATGCCAGTTCGCTTGCATGCAATTCCGCTTTTGCTTTGAGATCATCGATATCTATGTTCCCTTTTTCATCGCAGTTTACGGTTATGATGCGCATGCCTGCCATGGAGGCTGATGCGGGATTGGTGCCATGTGCCGAGGCCGGAATCAGAGCTATATTGCGATATCCCTGTCCGCGACTTTGGTGATACGCCCGAATAACCATGAGACCGGTATATTCACCGTTAGCTCCCGAATTGGGTTGTAATGAAACGGCTGCAAAGCCTGTGATGATTGCAAGATCTTTAGAAAGCTCTTCGATTAATTCCATGTATCCTTCGGCCTGATCTCGTGGAACGAAAGGATGTATATTTGTGAATTCCGAGAGACTGAGCGGCATCATGGTTACAGCAGGATTCAGTTTCATGGTGCAGGAGCCCAATGAAATCATGCTGTTTGCCAATGAAATGTCGCGTCTTTCGAGTTTCTTGATATAACGCATCAATTCGGTCTCACTACGGTAATTTTTAAATACCGGTTCAGTAAGATATTCGGATACACGTAATAAACTTTTGGGAATATCATTGTCCTCTTCGACCGTTTTAAGCGTAAACGCTTTTTTACCTGCAACTTTGGCAAATATTGCAATAAGGCGATTTACTTCATCAAGAGTCGAAATTTCGTCAAAACTTATACGTATAGTATTCTCATTGGCATAGAACAGGTTTATTTGTTGTTCAAGGGCCAATGGCTGTATCTTTTCCGCAGGCGCTTTAACCTCTATTGTGTCGAAGAATATTTTAGAGGATAATTCATATCCGAGTTTGGTTAGTGCTTCCGCCATGGCTCTTGCATGAGAATGGGCATGAAGAGCTATACGTTTGATTCCTTCTGCCCCATGATAAACGGCAAAGAAACCTGCCATAGTAGCCAGTAAAGCTTGTGCCGTACATATGTTGGATGTTGCACGTTCGCGTTTTATGTGTTGCTCGCGCATCTGTAATGCCATTCTCAATGCTTTATTGCCCAAGCGATCGACCGATACGCCTATTATGCGTCCCGACATATTGCGTTTAAAAGCATCTTTTGTTGCCAAATAGCCGGCATGAGGACCTCCGAATCCCATGGGAATACCAAAACGTTGTGTCGAACCTACTGCAATGTCTGCACCCCATTCAGCTGGAGCTTTTAACAGTGCCAGGCTCAGAATGTCACATACGGCAGTTACCATAACACCTCGGCTGTGTGCCATTGCCGTAAAATCGTCATAATCTCTCACTTCTCCATTTGCTGCAGGGTATTGGACGATCGCACCGAATTCTTTGCCTGAAAATTCATAAATAGAAAAATCGTCTATGACGATATCTATACCGGCAGGTTCGCTGCGTGTCAACAACAGATCCAGAGTTTGAGGAAATATATTTTCATCAACAAACAGAATGTTACGCCCTTCTTTTACAGCTTCACGAGAACGTTGTGCATACATCATGGACATCGCTTCAGCAGTGGCCGTAGCTTCATCCAGCAATGAACAGTTACTTACTTCCATTCCTGTCATGGATATGACAGCGGTTTGAAAATTCAAAAGAGCTTCCAGTCGTCCTTGTGATATTTCTGCCTGATATGGTGTGTAAGAGGTGTACCATGCAGGATTTTCAAATACGTTGCGCATTATCGCGGCAGGGGTTGCTGTTCCATAATAGCCCATGCCTATCAGCGAACGGAATTGCTTGTTTTTAGACGCTAATTTTCGTATGTGTTTCGAGAATTCATATTCGCTCATACCCTCTTTAGGTAGTGCCAATGGTTTCTTTAACCTGATGGTTGCGGGTATGACTTCTGCAATGAGTTCTTCTACGTCTGCTGCGCCTATGACTTTCAACATGGCGGCAGTATCAGCATCGTCCGCTCCTATATGGCGGTTGGTGAAATTATCCTGAGACATATTTTTATTGTGAAAAAATGAGTGGCAAAGTTAGCCAATAAAATCAATATGTAAAACTGCTGCCTCCAATAAATTCCCTTAGGATGGATGTAGGAGGAATCTCCTTGTCGTCCAAAGGGGTAAACTGGTCGAGAAAACGTAACAACCTTTGAGCTTCACCATATTCAGGAACAATATCCTGTACTTCGTGCAAAAGCGGTTCTACATGATTTTTCAAAACGGCTATTTCATAAAACAGAGAGGAGTTGAACATCATATCCGCCTGTTCCTGATTGGGAAATATGTAGCGGTCTTCACCACGGCGTACGCTCCCCCAACGGCGTAACGTCTCTTCGGCGTTACTGCCTCGAGTGTTATAGTCGCGTACGATACGACGTATGAGCCTGTTGTCCGTAGTAGCTATACGGTTGACGTTGTCCATTGAAATTGAAGTGAATGCAGAAACATAAATTTTATATTTCATTTCCGGTGTAATATGCTGGGTCAGTTTCGGATTAAGACCATGGATACCTTCGATAACCAAGACCGAACGATCGTTGAGTTGTAAAAAATGATCGTGGTATTCTCGTTTTCCGGATATGAAATCGTATCGGGGAATGTCTACTTTTTCTCCTGCCAGAAGTTGTTGAAGGTGGGTGTTGAAAGTGTCGAGGTCGATGGCTTCCAGAGCTTCATAGTTTAGTTGTCCCCGTTCGTCCAAAGGTGTTTTCTCCCTGTCGACGAAATAGTCGTCTAAAGAGATCAGTACAGGAAGAAGACCCATAATACGAAGTTGGATTCCAAGTCGTTTTGCAAAAGTGGTTTTACCACTCGATGAAGGTCCTGAGATAAGTATGATGCGTGCTCCACCTGCAAGATGTTTCGCATATATTGCGTCGGCTATATGAGCAAGTTTTTTTTCGTGAAAAGCTTCGGCTATTTTAATAAGATCGTTGCCTTCTTTATTAAGAATACAGGAGTTGAGAGCTCCTATATTGGATACACCCAGAATACCTACCCATTCGGTATATTCATTGAATACATCGAACATCTTGTCTTGCGGAATCATTTTTTCCAGTTTCGACGGTTCTGTACGTATAGGAACGGCAATATGGAAGCCTTTATAATACTTTGTCAGTTCGAACAGATAGAGGTATTTTGTCGATGGAGCCAAGGCTCCATAAAATGATCCCGGAAGGTTGGCAAGATAATATATGATGGTGTAAAGGTGTGGCCTGGTTTTTAGAAGCGACACTTTGTCGTCAAATCCCATTGAGGCGAAAGTTTGTTCTGCCTCCTGACTGGTAACTTTTTGTCTGACAATGGGGATATCTTGATCAACCAATACATGCATTCTTTCTTGTATGCGGGCTACGTCCTCTTCCGAAACTTCGTCCATTCCTTTTAGTTCACAATAAAATCCTTTGGCAACGGAATGTTTGATGAGAAGTTTTGCATCAGGGAACAGGTCATAAACAGCTTTGTGAAGTGTGAAGAACAGAGTACGTTGATATACCCTCATTCCTTCGAAATGAGTGATGTTGATGAAACGTACGGAAATTGGTGAATATATTTTGTAATCCAGTTCTTTGAGCAAATTGTTTACATAAGCTGCGAGAAAAGGATATTCAGGATTGAGGGATAATATTTCTGCAACCTGGGATAATGATGTTCCCAGATTTACGAACAGACTGCTGTTGCTGTTCTCGCAATATACTTTTACTGTTTCTGTAGTCATAATCTTAATAAAATCAGTGACAAGGTTGTACGATTTTCTTCCTAAACAAATATAGGGTATTTTACCGAATAAATAGGCTTGTTTTCGTATATTTGTTTACGTGTGTCAATAAAATAATATTCAAAAATGAAAATGTTAAATAGAATTGTTACGGGGATGGCCGTATTTGGTATTTCAATGACATTTGTCGCTTATGGACAAGAATCTGTGGCTACATCCATCGATACCGATAAAGTAAAAACTGCCATGCTTTGCATGCAGAGATACTCATGGGAACACGGTACAGCGATGCAAGGGGTTATGGAAATAGGTGATACGGCAACATTAATAGTGATGGCTCGCGAGTCAATGCAAAGAGGAAAACCTGACGGACGTTTGTCGATGGTCGGATCTGATATGAATATTGCCGATACGGGAGTTAATGGGCCTGCAATGTTGTATGCTTTTTCGATTACAGGAGATAGTACATTTTTGGAAGCGGCTCGTGCACAATACGAATACCTTAAATTGCCATCGTCTAAAGATGTGAATGGGATTATATATCATAATAATTTGTCGGAAGTTATCTTCAGTGACAACATGTTTATGGTGGCTCCTTTTCTTGCGCAAATGGGAGATTACGATGAGGCTATGGCTCAAATAGAAGGTATCAGAAATTTATTATGGAATCCTGAACGGAAACTGTTTCATCATATACGGATCGGGAGAACAGGAGAATTCAAGGATATTTCATTTTGGGGCGGAGGTAATGGCTGGTGTGCGGCAGCCATGGCACAGGTCATAGGATATATGCCGGAAGAGAGAGAGGCTGACAGACAAAAATTAATAGGCTATTATACAGATTTGCTGGAAGGATTGTTGGCTTGTCAGTTGCCGTCGGGATTATTTTATGATAAAATTACAGAATCCAATTTTGAAGAATCTACACTTGCCGCAATGGTGGCTTACAGTATATATGTCGGTATTAAAGCCGGGTGGCTCGACCATTCTTACAGAGTTGCTGCCGACAAAATGAGAACGGCGGTTATTAATCGTGTGGATGATTATGGCGTGCTTCAGGGGGCAAGTGCGGCTCCTGTATTCAATTACCCTGGAACATCGCCTGAAGGTCAGGCTTTTGTTCTTATGATGGAAGGAGCCTATAAAAAGCTAAATACTTTGTAGTTAAGGGTTAAAAAATTGCTGTAAAGGATGGTAGTTTCCGATTATTTGTTTATCTTTGCGGTCGCCTTTGGTGTAAAATACGTATCGTGTTGTGCAACAAGGCTCTATAAATAATGTCCAACTCATTAATTAACAAATTAAAAAACATGTCAAACGAATCACAAAACGAAAAAGCGGTTAAGACTGCAACTGCTCCTGTCAACCTCGACACTTTTGACTGGAATGCTTACGAAAACGATCTTGGTGTTTATGACCAGCCAAAAGAGGCTATTACAGAAAAATATGATCAAACACTTTCAAAAGTACAGGTCGGAGAAGTTGTTGAAGGTACTGTTATAGGACTTAACAAACGCGAAGTAGTTGTCAATATCGGTTACAAGTCAGAAGGTATTATTCCTATCAGTGAATTTAGATACAATCCTGAACTTGCAGTAGGCGAAAAAGTTGAAGTATACGTTGAAAGCGCTGAAGATAAAAAAGGCCAGTTGCTTCTTTCACACAAAAAAGCACGTCAACTGCGTTCTTGGGACCGTGTTAACGAAGCTCTTGAAAAAGACGAAATTATTAAAGGTTACATTAAATGTCGCACTAAAGGCGGTATGATCGTTGACGTATTCGGTATCGAAGCGTTCCTGCCGGGTTCTCAGATCGATGTAAAACCTATTCGCGACTACGATATATATGTAGACAAGACTATGGAATTCAAAGTTGTTAAAATCAATCAGGAATTCCGCAATGTAGTTGTTTCACACAAAGCTCTTATCGAAGCTGAACTCGAACAGCAGAAGAAAGAAATCATGTCCAAACTCGAAAAAGGACAGATTCTTGAAGGTACAGTTAAAAATATCACCTCTTATGGAGTATTCATCGATCTCGGTGGCGTAGACGGTCTTATCCATATTACAGACCTTTCTTGGGGACGTGTTAACCATCCAGAAGAAATTGTACAGCTCGATCAGAAACTCAATGTAGTTATCCTTGACTTCGACGATGCTAAAAAACGTATTGCTCTCGGTTTGAAACAACTTGCTCCTCATCCTTGGGACGCTTTGGATCCTAACCTCAAAGTAGGTGACAAAGTGAAAGGTAAAGTAGTGGTGATGGCTGATTATGGTGCATTCATAGAAATTGCTCCTGGTGTAGAAGGTCTGATCCACGTATCTGAAATGTCTTGGAGCCAACACTTGCGTTCAGCACAAGAATTTATGAAAGTAGGTGATGAAGTTGAAGCTGTTATTTTGACACTTGACCGTGAAGAACGTAAGATGTCTTTGGGTATCAAACAGTTGACTCAGGATCCATGGGAAGACATAGATACTAAATTTGCCGTAGGTTCAAAACATATGGCTAAAGTACGCAACTTCACTAATTTTGGTGTATTCGTAGAAATTCAGGAAGGAATAGATGGACTTATCCATATTTCAGACCTTAGCTGGACTAAGAAGATCAAACATCCAGCAGAATTTACTCAGATAGGAGCTGAAATTGAAGTTATAGTTCTTGAAATCGACAAAGAAAATCGTCGTTTGAGTCTTGGTCACAAACAGATAGAAGAAAATCCTTGGAATGCATTCGAAGAACAATTTGCTGTTGACACAGTTCATCAGGGAACAGTAATTGAAATGACCGATAAAGGAGCTATCGTATCTTTGGGTGAAAACATTGAAGGTTTTGCAGCAACGAAACAACTTGTAAAAGAAGATGGAACTTCAATTCAGGTCGGAGAAACAGCTGAATTTAAAGTTATCGAATTCTCTAAAGCAACGAAACGTATAATTTTGTCGCATACACGTTTGTTTGAAGATGCTAAGAAACAGGAAGCTCAGGCTGAAAAGGCAGAACGTAAGAAAGCTGAAGATCAGACGAAAGATTCAGTTAAGAAGATCAATGCAGCCGTAGAAAAGACAACGTTAGGCGATATTTCCGAATTGGCAGAATTGAAAGCCAAGATGGAAAGCGATGCTGAAGCTAAACCTAAAAAAACAGCTGCAAAGAAAGCCGCTAAAGCTGAAGAAGAAGCTAACGACTAGTTAATCTGATATGACGTTTCGTGTTACCATATTAGGTAGCAGTTCGGCTTTGCCAACTTTGAAACGTAATCCTTCTGCTCATGTACTGAATGTACATGAGCAGTTTTTTTTGATAGATTGTGGAGAAGGAACACAGTTGAGGTTGAGACAGGCAGACATTAATCCTCTGAAAATAAATGCGGTTTTCATTACTCATCTGCATGGCGATCATCTGTTCGGGATATTCGGACTTATTTCCTCAATGGGATTGATGGGACGAAAAACTCCTCTGTATATATATGCCCCGAAACCTTTCGATGAGGTTTTAAAATGTCATTTGCACTATTTCGATACGAATTTGCCGTATGAGGTGATATGGATGGAAGTACAGAGTCGTAAATATCAGATGATTTATGAAAATAAAATAATGGAAGTTTGGAGTATTCCTCTTCGTCACAGGATACCTTGTGCCGGATTTTTATTTAAAGAGAAAACTCCTCCATTGAACGTATCAAAAGAAGCTATTGAGAAATATTCTCTCGGAATTGCCCAGTGTGCGGCAGCTAAACGTGGCGAAGATATCGTTTTGGATTCCGGGATAGTTGTTCCAAACAGTGAATTGACATATATTCCGTATGAAGGTCGCAGTTATGCCTATTGTAGCGATACGCAATATTCAGCCAAAGTTGCAGAATTGGTGAAGGGAGTCGACCTGTTATATCATGAAGCTACCTTTGCCGACAAAGATAAGTATCTCGCATCAGAAACAGGACACTCTACATCATTGCAGGCTGCAAAAATAGCTCTTAAGGCTGAGGCAGGTAAACTTTTGTTGGGCCATTTTTCATCAAGGTATAAAGATGATTCATTATTACGTGATGAAGCATGTCGTATATTTCCCAATACTGAAATTGCAGAAGAATTGAAAAGCTATGAAATCAAGCGTTTGAAATATTCTCAGAAATAGATTTCAGTCTGAAAATCCTATACATTTTTTTGTACCTTCTGAACAACAATATTGCTGCTATTCCGAGACCTACTATAAATCCGAGCCAAAGTCCTATCGGTCCCATGCCCAATATGAATGCACAGAAATATCCAACCGGCAGATTGATGAGGATATATGATATGAATGCATATTTCATGGTTATTTTTACATCTTGCATTCCTCTTAATATTCCGAGTGAAATGACTTGCATTCCGTCTGCTAATTGATATAAACCTGCTATTATGAAAAGTTGCGCTGCCCAATGCAATACGGTAGGATCGTTAGTAAATATTCCTGATATTTGATTGCGCAGCAGTATGAAACATGTCATAAACAGCAAAACCAATGTTATTCCTATGTGATAAGATGCTATTGCGGCTTTACGCAATTCTCTAAAATTCTTTATGCCGAATTGATGGCTTACCATAATTGTCGTAGCACTCGATACTCCTACGAAAACAGTAAATGTGAAGTTGGAACATGAAACCACTATTTGATGAGCGGCGAGTTCATGTGTTCCTATCCAGCCCATCATTATCAGCGTAAGTGCAAAAGTCGATATCTCAAGCAGTACCTGTACAGATATGGGAAGTCCCACTTTAAGTAGTTGTTTTGTCCATTGCCATGCTTGCCGGCTCATGGAGAAAAATTTGAAATATCTGCGTGCAGAATTATTGTATATAAAATAAATGATGATCAGAACAGGCATAAGCATCCTTGAAATGAATGTAGCTAATCCTGCACCTGCAGCACCCATTGCGGGTGCCCCCCAGTTTCCATATATGAACATATAGTTGAAAATAACATTGACAACATTTGCTGTCAGGACTACAACCATTGCTGTTTTTGTATTTCCTATACCTTCGAGGAATTGTTTGAAAGCGGTGAATACCATGAATGGGACTATTGACCATGCAAGAAAATGAAAATATGGTTTGGCTTGTTCGACAACCTCTTCAGGTTGCCCCATATTACCCATAAATGCACCCAAAGTATAAAGGATGA
>CASFSC010000172.1 GCA_949296995.1 uncultured Alistipes sp.
AAACATTTTGTGTATAGTATGAATTCACAAAATAAAAAGTTAAATTTGCGGGCGAAAAGAGGGGAAGTTCTTACTAAATCATTAAATCATATATAATCATATGTCGAAAGTCATAAAATTAAAGAAAGGTTTCGACATCAAACTGCTTGGTGAAGCTCAGCGAAAATTGACTAAGCTTCCGTTGGCAAGTTCTTATGCGTTGGTCCCTGATGATTTCATCGGAGTTACGCCCAAGATGCTTGTAAAAGTGGATGATGTTGTGAAAGCCGGTACGCCGATTTTCTTTGACAAGTACCATCCTGAGGTGATTTTCACATCACCCGTCAGTGGAAAGGTTACTGCTGTCAATAGAGGTGAAAAGCGTAAGATTATGGATATAACCATAACTCCGGATACCGAGCAGGTTTACGAAACATTCGATATCCCTGACCTTGTGAAAGCTTCAAAAGAAGATGTTACCGGCATTTTGCTTAAAGCAGGATTGTGGCCGATGATTATTCAGCGTCCTTACGGTATTATCGCAGATCCTCTCCAAACCCCTAAGGCTATTTTTGTTTCAGGTTTCGATTCAGCCCCTTTGGCACCTGATATGAATTACGTGCTTGAAGGCGAATTGGATAACCTGAATGCAGGATTCGCTGCACTTTCAAAATTAACTCAAGGAAAAGTCCATCTTAGTCTGAGCGTTAAAGGCAGTGGCGTACTTAACAAAGTAACTGGAATCGAACAACATCTGTTTGACGGTCCTCATCCGGCAGGTAATGTGGGTGTCCAAATACACCATATCGACCCGATAAATAAAGGCGATATCGTTTGGACCGTGGATGTACAGAATGTTGCTATTATAGGCCGTTTGATGCGTACAGGAAAAGTCGATATGTCTAAAACTATCGCTCTTACAGGTTCTGAAATTGCCGATACTCATTATTTCAGAGTTATATCGGGAGCAATTATTGACAGTATAGTTCGTAAATCCAATATCCGCCCTCAGGAAGGAAATGCAACAGTACGTATAATCAGCGGAAATGTGTTGACCGGACTGAAAGTCGACGAAAAAGGATATTTGAGATTTTATAGCAATCAGATAACTGTTATTCCAGAAGGTGATAAGTATGAATTCTTGGGATGGGGTATGCCTCGTTTGAATAAATTCTCCGTATCGCATACCTATTTTTCATGGCTTATGCCTAAAAAGGAATATACGCTCGACACAAACCTTAACGGTGGCCATAGAGCTTTTGTCGTGACAGGTTTGTACGATAAATACCTCCCTATGGATATTTATCCGCTCTACCTTATCAAGGCAGCTATTGCGGAAGATATTGATAAAATGGAAAATCTCGGTATATATGAAGTTATCGAAGAAGATTTGGCCCTGTGCGAATTTGTCGATCCTTCGAAAAACAATATACAGGAGATTATCCGTAATGGTATCAACCTTATGATAAAGGAACTTAACTAATCTGAACAGATGAAAGGATTAAGAAATTATATTGATAAGATAAAACCGAATTTCGAACCGGGAGGAAAATTTGCCAAACTCCATTCGACTTTCGATGCGTTTGAGACATTCCTCTTTGTCCCTAATACCGTTACAACTAAAGGTAGTAATATTCGCGACTGTGTCGATTTGAAACGAATCATGATTGTAGTCGTTGTCGCTTTGATGCCGGCATTGTTGTTCGGTATGTATAATGTAGGATTACAACATTTCCGCGCAATGGGTGCAGAAACTCCATTCTGGAGCTGCTTCTGGTTCGGATTCCTGAAAGTACTTCCTATAATCATAGTATCTTATGTCGTAGGTCTGGGTATAGAATTTATTTCTGCACAGATACGTCATCATGAAGTGAACGAAGGGTTCCTCGTGAGCGGAATGTTGATCCCATTGGTTATGCCGGTGGATGTGCCTCTGTGGATGGTTGCCGTAGCAACTGCATTCTCTGTCATTATTGGTAAAGAAGTATTCGGCGGTACAGGTATGAATATTTTCAACCCTGCATTGCTCGCACGTGCTTTTATATTCTTCGCTTATCCATCTTCAATCTCAGGTGAAAAAATCTGGATCGCAGGACTGACTAAAGGTGAAGGTATTGTGGATGGATTTTCAGGCGCTACACCGCTGTCGGATGCCGCAACTGCCGTATTGTCCGGTGCCAAAGAAATAACCTGGACTCAAGGATCTCCTCTGGATTGGTTCCTCGGTTTTATGCCAGGATCAATAGGTGAAACATCTACAGTGGCTATACTTATTGGTGCAGCCATATTGTTGTTCACCGGTGTCGCAAGTTGGAGAATTATGTTGAGCGTATTCGCTGGTGGATATCTGATGGGACTGTTGTTCAACCTGATTGGATATAACGCATATATGAATATTCCTGCTTATTATCACCTCATTATCGGTGGATTTGCCTTCGGTGCCGTATTTATGGCAACGGATCCTGTGACAGGAAGTCATACAAATACAGGTAAATTTATATACGGATTCATGATAGGTGCATTGGCAGTGTTGATTAGAGTAGTAAATCCGGGTTATCCCGAAGGTATGATGCTTTCTATATTATTCATGAACGCTGTGGCTCCACTGATCGACTATTACGTGGTTCAGTCCAATATCCGCAGAAGAATGCGTCGTTTGAAAACAGCTAAATAGTAGACAGAGATGAACAAGAATAGTAATACATATATTATAACATATGCTTCGGTAATGGTTGTTATCGTAGCTGCGGTTCTCTCTTTTACCTCTTTGTCATTGAAAAATATTCAGGCAGAGAATGTTAGAGTAGAAAAAATGGGAGATATTCTGAAGTCTATAGGCGAAGGCGACGGCGCAGAAACTGCTCCCGATAAGGCAGCTTATATCAAAGATATGTATGCAAAATATATAGTTGATAGTTATGCTGTGAATGAAGCAGGTGATAAGGTTGATGGTGCAGATGCGTTCAATATCCTTATTAACTTGAAAAACGAATATGATAAACCTGCGGCTGAAAGGGAATTGCCGGTTTTTGTGAGCCGTAATGCCGAAGGTGTTGAAAGTTATATATTGCCTACATGGGGAGCCGGTTTGTGGGGCCCTGTATGGGGTTATGTAGCTTTGTCTTCAGATTGGAATACTATCGTAGGTGTTGTTCTCGACCATAAGGGTGAAACTCCTGGACTTGGTGCAGAAATTGCAACGCCTAAGTATCAAGCCCAGTTCAAAGGCAAAAAGATTATAAAAGATGGCGAAGTCGTTGGCATAAGTCTTGTCAAGGGCGGAGCTAAAGATGACGACTTATATGGAGTAGATGCTGTTTCAGGTGGTACCCTTACCAGTATAGGTGTTGAAAATATGCTTAAAAGCAATCTTAAAGGGTATGCTAAATATATTGAAAAACAGCTCGCCGGTGTGAAAACGGCAGCTGTCGATGTGCAGACTCCGAGTCAGATGGATTCATTAACAGTTAATGTTCAAGCCAATGAGTAATAAAGAGAAAGAGCCGTTGTTTTCGGCTAAAAATTTAAAGTTGCTGACTACTCCTTTCAGTCAGAACAACCCGATTACGGTACAGATATTGGGTATTTGCTCTGCTCTGGCCGTTACGGCAAAATTGAAACCTGCTTTGGTTATGGCGTTGTCCGTTACTGTTGTGACAGCGTTTTCAAACCTTATAATATCTCTCATGCGTAAAGGAATTCCTTCTCGTATCAGAATTATTGTTCAGTTGGTCGTAGTTGCCTCATTGGTTATTCTTGTTGACCAGGTTCTGAAAGCTTTTGTATACGATGTAAGTAAACAGTTGTCAGTATTTGTCGGACTTATAATTACGAACTGTATTATTATGGGGCGTATTGAAGCGTTCGCTTTGGGAAACAAACCTTGGCAATCTTTCCTCGACGGTATTGGTAACGGTGTAGGATATGGTATAATATTGGTTATTCTCGGATTTTTCCGCGAATTGCTCGGTGCCGGTACTATATGGGGATACCCTGTAATGGAAAAACTCGGTGTATATTCAACCGGTTATGTGAATAATGGATTGGTGTTGTTGCCTCCTATGGCCTTGATATTCGTAGGGCTCATAATTTGGATACAGCGCAGTCGTAACAAGAGTCTAATAGAAAAATAGAGTAACGAGATATGGAAAATTTATTGAGCATATTTGTCAAGTCTATTTTTATAGACAATATGGTGTTCGCATTCTTCTTCGGGATGTGTTCTTTCATCGCCGTCAGCAAGAGTGTGAAAACTGCTATGGGACTTGGTATCGCCGTTATTTTCGTAATGGTGATGACTGTGCCTATAAACTATATCCTGAATAAATACGTATTGTCCGAGGGGGCTTTGTCTTGGATAAGTCCTGAATATGCCTCGGTCGACCTTAGTTTTCTTAGCTTTATCGTATTTATTGCTGTGATAGCTTCATTCGTTCAGCTGGTCGAAATGGTTGTCGAAAAATTCGCTCCTACTCTATATAACCAGTTGGGAATTTTCCTCCCGTTGATCGCTGTAAACTGTGCTATAATGGGGGGCTCACTGTTCATGCAAGAAAGAGATTACGCTACCCTTGGCGAAGCTTCTGTATTTGCACTCGGTTCCGGTATAGGTTGGTGGTTGGCTATAATACTTATGGCTGCAATTCGTGAAAAATTGGCCTATTCAAATGTTCCTGCTCCTCTTAAAGGGGTCGGTATTACCTTTATTCTTACCGGATTGATGGGTATAGCATTTATGACCTTTCTGGGTATTCAACTTTAATATAAAAAAGAGTAAGAGAGATGGGATTATCAATTATTATAGCAATAGTGGCATTTTTAATCGTGACACTTATTCTTGTGGCACTGCTGCTATATGCAAAGGCTAAACTTACACCTTCGGGAGAAGTTACGATAGATATTAATAACGGTGAAAAAGTTTTATCCGTAGAACCAGGAAGTTCATTGCTTTCAACACTCGGTAACAATGGAGTTTTCCTTCCTTCAGCATGTGGTGGAGGTGGTTCTTGCGGTATGTGTAAATGTCAGGTCCTCGAAGGTGGAGGAGATATATTACCTACTGAAGTAAACTTCTTTACCCGTAAACAACAAGCTGAAAAATGGCGTCTTGGATGTCAGGTAAAAGTTCGTGAAAACATGAAAATTCATGTGAGCGATGCTGTTCTTGGTGTCAAAAAATGGGAATGCGAAGTTGTTTCGAATCGTAACGTTGCAACCTTTATTAAGGAATTTGTTGTTAAATTGCCAGAAGGAGAACATCTTAATTTCCGTTCGGGAGGTTACATACAGATTGATGTGCCTAAATACGATGAAATTAAGTTCAGTGATTTCGATATAGAACCAGAATTCCGTGAAGATTGGGATAAAATGAAAATGTGGGGATTGGTTGCTAAAAATCCGGAAGCTACTTTCCGCGCATATTCAATGGCCAACCACCCTGCTGAAGGAAATATAATTATGCTTAACATTCGTATAGCAACTCCACCTTGGGATAGAGCGGCAGGAACATTTATGAATGTTAATCCGGGTATTTGTTCTTCATACATATTCTCACGCAAACCGGGAGATAAGGTGACTATTTCAGGCCCTTACGGAGAATTTTTTGTGAAAGACACTCCTAATGAAAAGATGTTCATTGGTGGTGGTGCAGGTATGGCTCCTATGCGTTCTCATATTTTCCATCTGTTCAAAACAGAAAAGACCGATAAAAAGGTTACTTTCTGGTATGGAGCTCGTTCAAGACGCGAAATATTTTATGAAGAACAGTTTGAAGAGATAGAAAAGGAATTTCCTAATTTTGAATTCCACATAGCTTTGTCAGAACCTAAAAAAGAGGATAACTGGGATGGTTATGTAGGATTTATACATCAGGTTATTTACGATAATTATCTGAAGAATCATGAAGCTCCTGAAGATATCGAATACTATTTGTGCGGACCTCCGATGATGACTGCAGCTGTAAATAAAATGCTGGATAGTCTGGGTGTGCCGGCTGAAAATATCATGTACGATAACTTCGGCGCATAACATCAATATAAGCATGTTTAATGGATGGGTAAATGAAATTTCATTTACCCATCCATTTTTTATGCATGACTTGAAAAGCGAGCAGTTAAAAATAATTTGTATATTTATATCAATATAATTTTTAAATGATGTCGGAATTGTTGTCTAAAGCGATTGATATTGCACTTAAAGCTCATGCCGGACAGACTGATAGAGCAGGTATGCCTTATGTCGGCCATATTATTCGAGTGATGAATGCAGGACGCACTGAAGCCGAAAAGATAGTCGGAGTTTTGCATGATATAGTGGAAGATACCGATTATACATTCGAACGTTTATCAGCGGATGGTTTTCCTGATTATATTGTTGAAGCAATCAGATGTTTGACGAAAGTCTCTGATCAGGAACCATATTCTGAATTTATTGAACGCATAAAACATAATGAACTTGCAGTTGCAGTGAAAATCAATGATTTGTCAGATAATATGGATGTTCGTCGTTTGAATGATATTTCCGATGCGGACGTGAGTCGTTTGCGTAAATATTTGAAAGCATATAAAGAATTGACATCACTTAAAATAGAAAAACGTTAAAAGTGATCTTAAGGGATTTTTAATATTTGTTATACGATGAAAATATTAACAGGTGCCCAGATAAAGGAGGCGGATAGATTTACCATTGAGAACGAACCGATAGAGAGTATTCTTCTTATGGAACGTGCGGCGGAGGTAATTGCACAATGGATATGCAACAATATTTCGCAAGACAGACCTTTGAGCTTTTTTATAGGTAAGGGTAATAATGGAGGTGATGGTTTGGCTGTCGCACGTATGTTATATAATGCAGGATATAATTGTAGGGTGTATACAATTTTTGATAAAAAACAGCTCAGTAACGATTGCCGTTATAATTTGGACCGTTTGCCTCGTGGATTGAAACCTGTTTCATTGCGTTCTGGTGGTGATATGCTGTCTATTCAGAAAGATGACTTTTCTGAAGGTGAAGTTATAATCGATGCGTTGTTGGGAGTAGGTATACACGGTCCTGTATCAGAACCCTTAAACGGTATTATTGAATTTATAAATTCACTCTCGTGCGAAGTTATTTCTATCGATATGCCTTCGGGGATGCCTACTGAGGGAAATGTGCCGGAAACATCAATAATAAACGCATCGACGACATTGACTATAGAATATCCTAAACTATCAATGTTATTACCTGAAAATGGCGAAAAAGCAGGAAAAATAGTGGTGTTGCCAATAGACCTGGATAAACGTTATTTTGATGTAACATCGACACCGTATTATTATGTCGATAGAGATTACATTGCACAGATTGTTTTACCACGCCCTAAATTTGCGCATAAAGGTGTTACGGGGCATGCATTGCTCGTCTGTGGTTCGGAAGGAATGACCGGAGCTGCTGTATTGGCATCCGGAGCAGCATTGCGTTCAGGTTGCGGGCTTGTTACCATACATCTGCCTTACAGTGAAAGGGCGGTTATACATACGGTTAATCCGTCGGCTCTTGTGAGTTGTGATTCTTCTGCCTTTTTTTCACAGTTGCCTGAAAATTTGGAAAAATATAATGTTATAGGAATAGGTTGTGGATTAGGTAAACATGATTTGACGATAAAAGCATTGAGTGAATTGTTGGCTAAATTCGATTTACCTATGGTTATAGATGCCGATGCATTGAATATTATTGCGGAACATCCTGAATATAAGAAATTTATTCCTCAGTATTCTGTCCTTACGCCACATATAGGTGAATTAAAACGTTTAGTGGGAACATGGGATGATGATACTGAACGTAATTTGAAAGTACGAAAATTGGCTGCTGAGATTTCTTGTTATATAGTTGTTAAGGGCGCCCATACTATGATAGCTACTCCAGACGGAAGGATGTTGTTTAATTCTACCGGTAATTCCGGTATGGCTAAAGGTGGTAGCGGCGATGTGCTTACGGGATATATTACCGGTCTGTTGGCACGAGGCTATTCTTCCGAATCAGCAGCAGTGTTAGGAGTTTATATACATGGCAGGGCAGGGGATAAAGCCGCAGAATATTTTGGAGTGGAAGGAATGAACAGTAGCGATATTATTGACTTTTTAGGCGAAGCTATGTCGGAAATATCATAGATTTATTATCTTTGTATATAAACCAATTAAAATTGTAATATTATGGCAAGTGTTAGAGGAATCAAAAACGATATAGATTTCCTGGTTAATGAAATTGTTTCAGATTGTTATATGGCTCTTTATTTTAACGGAGAAGAAAAACGTGAAAAAATAATCTCTATTATAGAAGATGCAGTTGCTTTTCGTAATGACATGTATTATAGGGCCAATCATCCTGCCGACAAAAAGAACAGAAGTTTAGTTCGTAAACATTATGCACAAATGCGTCGTGATATGATGTCTCGGATTGACGGAATGTTTACGAAACTCAGCGAAATATGTAAATAGGTTTTGCGAGAAATTTTCTCGATGTGTTGATTCGTGAGAGTAATACTTTGCGTAATTAAAAATCAAGAAAATTAAATGAAATAGTATTTGATCGCTTTCGTCAATTTGAAGAGATGTTTGAGCATCATGATTAAGTGTAGTATGAAAAAAACGAAATTGAGTATTGGCGATTTTTTCAAATACAGGGCAATAGTATTTTCTGTTGTTATGATTGGTTTATTGATCTGTTATTTGGTAAACCTGTTATCCTGATATGTGTGTTTTGAGAATATATTGCCAGTACATGAGCAAATGAATTCTGGTAATTGACTGATATTCAGATGTTGTAATCTTGTAACTTTGGTGAAACATTGTTTCATCAAAGTTATTTTTTTATATGACAATGACAGAAAAAATCAAAAACGTTTTTTAGTGTTATGACTTGAGACGTGTAATGATTTTGTAACATTTGCTTTTGTGCCATTGTCGTAACAAAATAATTTAACGTGAGTTCGATGAATTATAAGTACTTGTAAAATTGGTGATTAGCGAAAATTGTTGTATCTTTATAGTACTGAAATACAAAGATTTACAAACAATAATCGCTATGATCACCGAAAACAAAGTTATAGAATTATTTTGTATGGCAGATGAATTCTGCAAGTTTTTTGATGCCATGATGACAAAATATACGCTTAAGCCGGCAAAAAAACGCAAATATCATCGTGATTCCACCATGTCCAAGGCTGAAATCATGCTCATCTTGATTCTTTTTCATGATTCGGGATACCGTTGTCTGAAGCATTTCTATCTGGAAAAGGTCTGCAAGCATATGCGGCATCTCTTTCCAAAGGTTGTTTCTTATAACCGTTTTGTTGAACTGGAAAAAGAGGTGGCTATCCCACTGGCTCTGTTTATCAAGAAGGTGCTTTTAGGCAAGTGCACAGGTATCAGTTTCGTTGACAGTACCCCCTTACGGGTATGCAAGAACCAGAGAATCCATATCCATAAAACGTTCAAGGGAATAGCACAAAGAGGAAAATGTTCCATGGGCTGGTTCTTCGGATTCAAACTGCATCTGATATGCAA
>CASFSC010000173.1 GCA_949296995.1 uncultured Alistipes sp.
AACCTACATCGGCAGAAATAGCGGCAAAACCTTATATGAAAATCGGAGGTGCACGAGGAGAACTGCAATTCAACCGATTTACGAATGACGGAGGTACATTGGTTATAGAACCGGTTACTGAAGTATACGCAACAGATCCTGAAAATACAGAAGTAGATTATATTGCCGTACTTTTCACTTCGAGTGCTTACGGAGACATTTTCTGCGGGGCTGTCAATGACGACAAAACCGGATCTACCTTAGACATTAAAGATTTCGAACTGGTATATTGATAACGGGAAACATTCATATAGTTGTCCTCTTTTGTTTAAATATTATTTTATATTAATTTTACCGTGTTTTTCGACAGGGGAAAATAATATAGTTTTATTAGACAACTTATACTGTTAAGCCCAAATTTATTTATGACAAGATCTTTAAATGCCATTTTAATATTTGTTTCGTTAATTGTCTCTACATATTCTTTATTTGCAAAAGAATCGTTAGAAACAAAACCGGATACAACACTTAACATAGATCAAGTAGTAGTCACAGCAACAAGAACAAATGTAAACCGGAACAATGTTCCTCTGACCATTTCTATAATAAATCGAGAACAAATTGAACAAAGCAGCGAATCTGCTTTACTACCTGTATTGTCACAACAAGTTCCTGGGTTATTTGTGACTCAAAGAGGTGTTACTGGATTCGGCGTTTCGGAAGGTTCTGCCGGAACAATAAATATACGCGGTGTCGGACAAGGTAACAAAGTTCTTATGATGTTCGACGGACAACCGCAGTTTGCAGGTATATTCGGTCATCATCTGCCGGATGCGTATGTAGCTTCGGACATAGAAAGGGTTGAAGTGGTAAGAGGTCCTGCATCACTTATATACGGTTCAAACGCTATGGGTGGCGTGGTAAATATCATCACTCGTGAACAAAAAGAGAATCAGGCTACACTCAATGCCCGGATAATGTATGGTTCGTTCAACACCCAAAAATATATGATAAACAGTGGATATAGAAAAGGACGCTGGTCTACCTTCTTTTCAATAAACCACGACCGCACGGACGGACACCGTAATGAATCTGAAGCCAGCATGAAGGAAATAATGAAAAATCTGTTCCCGAATGCTGATCAAACATATGTCACAGCGACAAATTCCCATTTTCACATAACAAATGGATTCGGCAAAGTAGCATATAAAATATCGGACAATCTGAATGCGACTGCCAATATAAGCCTTGCTGGATTCAATTCGACTAATCCTGGAATGGTCAATAATCCCATTTTTGATAATACGATAGACGTATTAAGGGGGACAGCTTCTATAGCAATAGAAAACAGAGCGGAGAAAGTTAACGGTGCATTAAGATTTTTCTACAATTTCGGCAACCACGACATAAACGACGGATATCAGCCTCAAGATGGCGAAACTCCTCTGAACTATAAATTCCGCTCACATGATCACAATTACGGTTTACAGGCATATGAATCTTTTTCATTACTTCCTCGCAACACATTTACCGCCGGAGTAGACTACAAAAACTGGGGTGGACGTGCATGGAACGCATTTTATGCAGGAGGCAGTAGTGATATCATCGACAAAACCGTAAATGAAGCGGCCGGATACATAATAATGCAACAGGGTATAGGCAACAGAGTAAACCTCAATGCAGGGGTGAGACTTGAAAACAATTCCACATTCGGTCTCCAATGGGTTCCACAAGCAGGAGCCACTTATACCCCATTCAAAGGAAACTCTATCAAAGCCTCGTTTTCAAAAGGCTTCCGCAGTCCGAACCTCAGAGAACTATATATGTTTGCGCCTGCAAACCCTAATCTGAAACCTGAAAGCATGCTCAATTATGAAGTATCTCTGGGACAAAGTTTCATGGGCGGCCAAATATTCGCTGAAGTAACAGGATTTCTTATCAATGCAGAAAACATGATAAGCGTATCGACAGCTACCGGTAAACCACTGAACATAAATACAGGTAAATTTACCAATCGCGGTATAGAAGCCGAAATAACTGTAAATGTGGTAAAAGATTTTACATTCAATGCCAATTACAGCTATCTGTATCTGGGCAAACCGATAATTGCTGCACCAAAGAACCAATTATTTGTCTCTGCAACATACAAACCGGGACGATTCAGTCTTAACGTCAATCTTCAAAATATCGGAGATTTATATACATTGGTTGGAGACAAAACCACACCAGACCAAATAGAAAGCTATACGCTTTTGAACGCAAAAGCCTCATATAAATTCGGCAATGAAACTCGCGGATTTACCCTATTTGTCAAAGGAGAAAATCTTACTAATCGTAAATACAGTATCAATTACGGTTTCCCAATGCCGGGAGTGGTAATATTTGCCGGTATCGATATACCTCTGATTCTTAAAAAATATTAAAACATAATAGCTATGAGCTCAAAAACAAAACGTTACTTCTTACAAGAAGATGAAATTCCAAAACAATGGTATAACATCATGGCAGATATGCCAAATAAGCCTCTGCCTCCATTGAATCCAAAGACTAAAAAACCGCTGGCTCCGGAAGATCTTTACCCCATTTTCGCCAAAGAACTTGTTCACCAAGAGATGAACATGACAGATGCATGGATAGATATCCCTGATGAAGTTCGTGAATTATATAAAAATTATCGTTCTACACCACTGGTAAGAGCATACGGTCTGGAACAGGCACTCGGAACCCCTGCGCATATATATTTCAAAAATGAAAGCGTAAGCCCAATAGGCTCACACAAACTGAATTCAGCACTTGCACAGGCATATTACTGCAAAAAAGAGGGTATAACCAACATTACAACTGAAACGGGAGCCGGACAATGGGGAGCAGCACTCTCATACGCAGCTAAAGCGTTCGGTTTGGAACTGGCTGTATATATGGTTAAGGTAAGCTACGAACAAAAACCTTATCGTCGTTCTATTATGCAGACTTTCGGCGCTCAGGTAACGGCATCTCCATCGATGTCAACAAAAGCCGGACGTAAAATCTTGACCGAACATCCAAATTATCAAGGTTCGCTCGGAACAGCTATCTCGGAAGCAATCGAACTCGCTCTTAATACTCCTAATTGCAAATATACATTGGGATCAGTACTCAGTCACGTTACTCTGCATCAGACAATAATCGGTCTCGAAGCCGAAAAACAGATGAAAATGGCAGGTGAATATCCCGATATCGTAATCGGATGTTTCGGCGGCGGCTCTCACTTCGGAGGAATATCTTTCCCATATATGCGACACAATATAGAAGGTAAAACAAAAACCCGTTTTATCGCTGCCGAACCGGCATCATGTCCTAAACTTACACGAGGTATATTCCAATATGATTTCGGAGATGAAGCCGGATATACACCACTGCTTCCGATGTTCACCCTCGGGCACAATTTCGCTCCAGCCCACATTCATGCGGGAGGACTGCGTTACCACGGTGCAGGCGTTATCGTATCGCAGCTACTGAAGGATAAAATGATGGAAGCCGTAGATATAAACCAACTCGAAAGTTTCGCCGCAGGTACTCTTTTTGCACAAAAAGAAGGTATTATCCCTGCTCCCGAATCATGCCATGCCATTGCAGCAGCTATAAACGAAGCAAAAAAATGTAAAGAAACAGGTGAAGAAAAGGTAATACTGTTTAACCTGTCAGGACACGGTCTTATCGACATGGCTGCATACGACCAATTC
>CASFSC010000174.1 GCA_949296995.1 uncultured Alistipes sp.
TCCAATGCCTCTTCATTAGTAAGTGTCAATACGGTTAAAGGCTCATTACCAGGCTCTTTTTGAGAATTCATTTCCGTTCCGTCCGTCCTGTTTTCATACACTCCAACCATGGCTTCGGCAATATCCGGATCGCGGTGCCAACGCCATACGGTATCACCATTTTCTTTAACCTTTTCAATAATCCGGCCATGGGCCTGTGCCGTAGAGCGCATAATACCACGCATAAAACTTTGCATTTTTTCAGGTAAAGGTTGACCGTTCTGATCCACGACACTGGCTGCACCTATACTTGCCCCCTGCCTCATATATATACTGTCAGCTGCAATCGCAATCAATGCTCCTGCCGAAGCTGCCTGATTATTGATAAATACAAAAACCGGTTTAGGATAATTCAATATAGCCGTTCTTATTGAATCGGCTGCATCGACCAATCCCCCATAGGTATTCATCTCTATAAGCACCACATCCGCATTCATCTCGTTCGCCTCTTTAAGTCTCTGTTCGGTCATCCGCCATACCGAAGGCATTATGTTTTCGCGTATCGGGAAAACATAGACTAACTTTTGTGCGACAGAATCATGAGCCACAGAAGCCTGTACCGAAGGAAACACAAGCACCTGAAAAAATATAAAGGCAAAGATCCAAGATAAAAATCTGCGTAACATATATGCAGTCATTACACTATTAAAAACAAATCAAAGCCATTTTTTCCACCTGAAAAAGAAATATGTCATTACGGCAGAAACTATCATCAACCCAATAACTATCGGATAACCGTATGTCCATTGTAATTCGGGCATATGTTTAAAGTTCATTCCATACACACTCGCAATCATGGTTGGAGGCATGAAAAATACAGCTGCCACCGTAAAGATTTTGGTAACATTGCTTTGTTCGATATTTATAAGACCGATCGCGGTATCCTGCATATAGTCCAGACGCTCCGAACTGAAATCTGCATGGTTTATAAGCGAATTCACGTCCTTTATCATCAGCTGTACACGAGGGTAAATATCGTATGGGAAACGTTCGCTTCGCTGTATACCGGAGAGTATACGCTGACGGTCGAAAATATTTTCACGTATCAACATCGTATTTTCCTGCAAATGATTTATCTGCTGCAACATATCCTTATCGACTTTTTCAGCTGAACTCAAATGTTTACTCAGAGCCGCAATACTTTTGGCAAGCGCTTCGACCAGGTCGGCATCAAAATCTATACGGACCTCCATAATGGAAATCAAGATATAATAACCGGTAGTATAAGCCTTTGCATTCATCTGAAGACGTTTGGCCGCCTCATTGAATGTTCTGAACTCACTGTTGCGAACCGAGACTAAAACCCCTTCAGACACGATAAACGAAACAGGTTCCACAGAAAAATTATTTTCTCCCGGGACAAAAAAATTGGAATTACAAATAATCGAATTTTCAGTTTCAGAATATTTCGAAGAACTTTCAATCTCTTCGACTTGTTGCCGCGTCTGGAGATTGATATCCAAGAAATTTTCAACAGCCTTCTGCTCCTTGATAGTAGGAGAAAGCAAATCTATCCAGAGTATATCGTCGTAACCAAGATCGTCAAAAAGTTTGACATCTGCATTACGTACAATTTTATTATATTGTTTAAGGTAAATTGTTATCATCGCTGGATGTGTTAAAGTGTTTAAAATCAGGTTTTCTCCCTTTATCGGGGGATGGGTCACCCTACACTTCAACCGGGATTGACACGCGCAGCAACTTTCATTCCCTTATCCCAGTACAATTTCATTGCTCGCTGCTTCTGTTCATCGAACAGAAAATCTATATTTTTAGTAAGATAATCGTATGCATACTCCTTATCGGCATAACCATTTTCAATAATGGCCTCGGAAATATGTTCAGTCCCGTATTTCAATGCTCGAGACAATGCCTCAACGGATTCACCGTCTACGCTTTCCGTAGCAACCCATGCTGCGAAAACAAAAGGCAACGATGTCATATCTATCCATTCCGAAGCCAAATCATATACATATCTGAACTTTCCTTCTGCGGCAAAGACTTTATCTCCTATTAAAAGGTATCCTATTTTATCAGACGGTTCCTCCAACAGAGAGTAATCTGTCAATATTTCCCATTTCGGATTAATATTCCATTTTTCTGCCGCAAGAATTTTAATAAGCATTGCCGAAGTTACAGAATGGCTGTCCAGATATACTTTTTCTATTTCGGAGACAGGGGTATTGCTGACAAGAACTACCGTACGCACCGCATCATGTGCGCCGATACACATATTGGTAACTATACGTATGCCAGGAATAGAAGGGATAGCCCCGACAGGAACAAGTGCTATATCGGCCTGATGATTTCTTAATGCTGTTGCAGTACCGCTGGGTGGAGACAAAAGAAGATCGGCATGGAGGTCAATACCTGCATGTCGCATGCCGTATATAAACGGCACGGTGTTCAGATAAGACACCGCTGATATTCGTCTCCGGACCACCATCATCCATACTGCATCAAAAATTAGTTAGCACTCGGTTTATCGTGTCAAAGGTAAGAAAATAATTCGTTTATATGACACTTATTTATAAAAAAGCCTGTCATATTAATTTCAGCCGCATTAATTTCTCTATTCTCATTTAAGAAAAAAGTCTAAACCCATTTTAAAATTAAAAATGCCAATTCATAAAAAGCATCAGGAAATCATACTGAAATCGATACCTTTTTTCGAAGCATATTTTTGTGAAAGCATTTTTAACGAAATATTTTCCGGTTTACTCAGATCTGGATCGACGGCAAGAATTTTCTCAGCCTGATCTCGCGCTAATGTCACTATTTGAGAATCCCTACCCAAATTGGCAATCTTCAAATCAAACGCAAGTCCGCTCTGTTGAGTTCCGCTCAAATCCCCCGCGCCGCGCAGTTTCAAATCGAGTTCAGCCAATTCGAATCCGTCGTTTGTTGCGACCATGGCTCCAAGACGTTTACGGGAGTCAGATGACAATTTATCACCGCTCATAAGTATGCAATAAGATTGCTCGGCACCTCGGCCCACTCGTCCCCGTAACTGGTGCAACTGCGACAATCCGAATCTTTCAGCACTCTCTATAATCATAATGGATGCATTCGGCACATCTACCCCTACCTCTATCACAGAAGTCGCAATCATGATATTGGCATTTCCATTCTTAAACATTCTCATACCGTAATCCTTATCGGTGGCTTTCATCTGCCCATGTACAACAACCGTAACATATTCCGGAGGAGGAAAGGCTCGCGTAATTCCCTCGCACCCATCTTCAAGAGCTTTATAATCCATTTTTTCGGACTCTTTGATCAGAGGATAAACGATATATACCTGTCGTCCTTTCTTTATTTCGTCACGCATGAATCCGAACACACGCAACCGATGTGCATCCCGATAATGTAAGGTACGTACAGGTTTTCTTCCCGGAGGCAATTCATCAATCACGGAAACATCCAAATCTCCATATAACGTCATGGCCAAAGTACGTGGGATGGGAGTAGCTGTCATAACCAAAATATGAGGAGGCTGATCGTTCTTTTTCCACAAACGGGCACGTTGTTCGACTCCAAAACGGTGTTGTTCATCTATGACCACAAAACCCAAATTATTAAATTGAACTTTATCTTCAATCAATGCATGAGTACCGATCAAAATATCTATCTCTCCTGAGATCAAACCTTCAGCAATAACCGTACGCTGTTTTTTAGTTGTCGAACCGGTCAGCAATGCAACATTTACACCTATTCCGTCAACCATTCTCGAGATATTGTTGAAATGTTGATTGGCCAATATTTCTGTCGGAGCCATCAGACATGCCTGAAATCCATTATCGCAGGCGATAAGCATACTCATCAGTGCCACAAGAGTTTTCCCGCTGCCTACATCTCCCTGCAAAAGACGATTCATCTGATGTCCAGTATAAGTATCTTGCCTGATCTCTTTTATTACTCTTTTTTGTGCACCGGTCAACGGAAACGGCAGCTTTTCATTGTAAAAACGGTTGAATTTCTCTCCTACTTTATTAAATACGAATCCATTGTTTTTCGAAATGCGACCGCTTCGTTCCTGCAATATATTAAGCTGGACACCTAAAAGTTCTTCAAATTTCAATCTGAAACGTGCCGCTTCGAGCGCTTTATCCGAAACAGGGAAATGGATATTGAAAAGAGCCTCTTTCAACCCCATCAATCCGTTTTCACAAATAACATTTTCTGGCAGAGTCTCACGAATATACTCTCCATAGGTTCCCCAAAGATTGCACATCAGAGTATATATAGCCTTGGTTCCCAGTTGACTGTTGTTCAATTTTTCCGTCGTACTGTAAACCCCCTGTACCCCTGTATGAAAGCGGTTATTTTGCTCCAACGTAGATTCTATCTCCGGATGTATGACATTGAGCACTCCGTTGAAAAAGGAGGGACGTCCGAAAATTATATATTCACGACCCTGTTCAAGCCGTTTTTCTATCCAGTTGATGCCTTTGAACCATACGAGTTCCACCTGTCCCGTTCCATCCGATGCAATAGCAATAAAACGTTTTTTAGGTCCGGAGCCGACATGCTGAAATCCTATTATTCGCACCCTCAACTGTATGTAAGTAAGCGAATCGTCTTTTATTTCAGATATTTTATAAATCCGACTGCGATCGATATATCGAAACGGGAAATAATAGAGCAAATCATTAAGAGTATTGATACCCAACTCTTTGGAAAGCAGCATTGCACGACGTTCACCTACTCCGTGCAAGAATTTGATATCTTTATCCAATGGGTTGTTAATGCTCATATTAAGAGTGTTATTAAACGTTAAAGATACGGATAAAATTTGTTAACTTTGCAGTATCTGTCGAATTATCGACACTGACAGTAAAAACACACAACAAAAACAGCTCATTTCAAAAGCGTGTTTAAATTCTTTTTCACAAAAAGCGCTAAAAAACATGGAAAAATTTTGTGAAGGATTATCGCAATACAGACGAAGAAAGACTATAGAAGTTAATGTCGGCAAGATAACTATCGGTGGTAATAATCCGATACGCATACAATCCATGACCAATACCGACACGAACGACACGACAGCATCCGTGGCACAAATACGACGCATAGCCGATGCAGGAGGAGAAATTGTACGTCTTACGGCCCAAGGCAAACGGGAAGCAGCAAACCTTTCCAATATAGAATCCGAATTGCACAGACAAGGTTACGACACACCTCTTGTTGCAGACATACATTTCGTACCTTCAGCAGCCCTTGTAGCAGCCGAAAATGTTGAAAAAGTACGCATAAATCCAGGTAATTTCAATGATAAAGGAGGAGATTTTCTGAAACTGTTAGAGATATGCAAACGAAGGAAAGTTGCCCTGCGCATAGGAGTCAATCACGGTTCGTTAGCACCGGAAATAGTTGAAAAATACGGCGATACGCCCGAAGGTATGGTAGCTTCAGCAATGCAGTTTCTGAAACTGTGCCGAGACAATAGTTTTTCACAGGTCGTAGTCTCCATGAAATCGAGCAATGTCAGGGTCATGGTACAGGCCTATCGTATGCTTACGGCCGAAATGCGCAAAGAAAACATGGAATATCCGTTGCACCTGGGGGTCACTGAGGCCGGTAATGGCGAAGACGGACGTATAAAATCAGCAGTCGGAATAGGAGCATTGCTTGCAGACGGAATAGGAGATACTATACGGGTATCACTCACCGAGGCTCCTGAAAATGAAATTCCCGTGGCACAAATGCTGGCTGATTATTTTCAGGGAAGAGAAAACCACAAGCCTATACCTCAAACGAATGAAAGTCTGTATTTTCCTTATACATATAAAAAACGTATATCTAAAGAGATAAGTGGCGTTGGCGGCAACAACTTGCCCATAATATGGAGTGAACTGCCGAGCGATATTAAAGATTCTGTTTTCGAAGTGAGCATATCCGACATCGACAATATTCCAAAAGATAAAATCGTATTGCTCACAACCGACAATATAAACGGACCTGCTGAACAGAGGGCATTTTTTCTGAAAATGGAAGAGGCAGGAAAAGATAATCCCGTCATCATTAAACGGTCATACCGAGAAACTTCCTTGTGTAAGTTACAAGTTAAAGCTGCAGCCGATACCGGGATTTTATTTCTCGATGGATTCGGAGACGGACTTTTCATTGAAAATATTGCACCTCAAGAGACAGAAACGGCAAGTAATGACAGCAAAAATAATAAGGTAACAATCATTACAACAGCGGATAAAACGACGTTATACGATGATAAAATCACGTCTGAAAAGATAGATTCATTAAGTCTGGCAATTTTACAGGCCGCACGAGTACGCACATCCAAAACGGAATACATCGCCTGTCCCAGTTGTGGACGTACATTGTATAATATAGAAGAAGCTCTTGCAAAAATACAAAGCCGTACCTCCCATTTAAAAGGTCTCAAAATCGGAGTTATGGGCTGTATTGTCAACGGCCCCGGAGAAATGGCTGACGCCGACTATGGTTATGTGGGAGCAGGGCCAGGACGCATAACGCTCTACAAAGGTCAGACAATTATACGCCGCAATATTCCGGAAGAAAATGCAGTAAACGAATTGATTGAACTTATAAAAGAAAACGGAGATTGGACATATCCCGATTCGACCGTAAACACGAAATGATAATTCTGTCGACAGCATATTTGGGCAATTTGCAATACTACTCGAAAATATTGAGTGGCGAAGCCGTTATCGATACAGGAGAAAATTATCTAAAACAGAGTTACCGCAACCGTTGTGAAATTCTTTCGGCAAACGGAATAGATTCGCTTATAGTTCCGGTTTTACAGCCATCGGGAGTAAAAACGCCTACGAAAGATATAAAAATAGATAATTCAAAAAAATGGCAACATCGTCATTTTCAGGCAATAATATCGGCTTACCGCAACTCTCCCTATTTCTTTTATTATGAGGATGAACTGGCTCCGTGTTATACAAAACATTACGATTATCTGATCGACCTCAACAATGATCTACTCGAAATAACCCTCAAACTGCTTAAAACAGACATACGGCCGAAATTTACGGATGATTCACCGGCTTTTGCCGAAAAGCCTTATGCTCCAAACGATTTTCGAATATGCATATCCCCAAAATCAAGGCTTCAACGACCTGACCCAAAATTTTATCCACCACAATATTATCAGGTATTTTCAGAAAAATTCGACTTTTTCCCCAATCTTTCCATCCTCGATCTGTTATGCTGTGAAGGCAGCGCCGCCACAACATTATTAATGCAAAACAGATAAATCATAAACTTTAGACTCGTTTTACATCTGAATATTTTCATAATGGAAGTGGAAGTATTCCGAACGATGGTATCTATAACCATTGATAATACGACATGCCAACCCCACAGCACCAATCAATATATTCAAACGCCACAGCCACTTATTTAATAATTAATAATGTAAACCAAACATTTTGGAAACTGTAAGAAATAAATTCATGTTTTCTTACAATCAAGATCGTTACATTTGTTATAAATCTAAAGATTGACTATGCGCATCTCTTTGGGATACATATTATTAATGCGTGCCCCGATACGTTTAACCCATCCAAGAGGCAACCCTTTATAACACACCATATTTATCCCTTCTTCGAACAAATCGGCAGGAACATCACCTTTCCTTAAAAAAGCAAGTATCTGAAGATCATCGAGATATATTTCAGGAACATTCTCTCGCCTAACGTCATGAAACATCGCCAAAGGATGCTCCGGTCTGAGGTTGTTACCGAATATTTGTCCCAGCAGAACTCCTGAATATATTACAGTCATATTTTCAGCTATCTGTCGCACTGTTTGAAGGTTATTCCCATAATATCCGTAAATATTGTCTCCTATTTTAAGAAAACGCATATATTCCGGTTGCCCGACCCAAGTTTCAACTATCTCTATCTCCTTACGCGTAAGTTCCGTAAAAATTGTCTTGCGCGGTTTTGGAACGCGTTGTTTTCCGCCACCTCCTTTTCGCAATACAGCACAAAAAAATCCCTCTCCTTCAACCTTATGAGGATAAAAACGGAAAGTATTTATACCCTCAACCTCTCCTTTTACAATATTCCACGCAGGATCTATTTCAACAACAACAGGTTCGCAATCATATTCGGAAACAAGCCACTCTATATTTTTCTCATTCTCCTCAGAATTAAAAGTACAGGTGCTATAAATCATTATTCCGCCAGGTTTCAGAGACCCCCATATATCGCTCAATATGCGTTGTCCTCGCGCAGCACACAATTTCACATTGCCTTCACTCCACTCTCGCCTTGCATCCATATCCTTGCGGAACATTCCTTCACCCGAACATGGAGCATCGACCAAAACCATATCAAAATAGTTTTCAAACGGCTCAAATTGTGCCGGATCATTATTGGTTACAACGACATTCCCTATACCCCACTTTTTAACATTGTCGGACAATACGGCAGCTCTCTGTTTGATAACCTCATTAGCGACTACCAACCCTTCAGCCCCTACCAATGTAGACAAAAGCGTTGTTTTACCACCTGGAGCAGCACACAAATCCAAAACTCTAACATCTCCTTCTTCTGGAAAACATTGTCTGAAAACAGTTTCTATAAACATCGAAGATGCCTCCTGAACATAATATACTCCACCGTGGAAAAGAGGATCAACAGTAAATATTGGCCGTTCATCCAGATAATAGCCATAACGGCTCCAAGGAACCGTACGCCCCTCGGG
>CASFSC010000175.1 GCA_949296995.1 uncultured Alistipes sp.
ATTGTTCAAATGCATGAATAATGCCCGATTCAATACCTTTACCTTGATATTCAGGAGTTACTGCAAATATAATGGCAAAAATACGGGTAGCTTTCCTACTCACTTTCAGTCTCCACAAGAAACGCAACTTCTGTATCAACCCAAATTTTCCTTTAAACGAATGAATGATGCCGTTCAAATCGGGGACCATGATAAAAAAGCCTATGGCCTGATCGTTATGATACGCAAAATAGATAAGATTTTCATCTATTATAGGGCGCATTTTCTTCATTATTTTCTGTGCATGCTCTCGATCAATAGGATTAACTCCTGAAAAATTAGCCCACGCCTTATTGTAAATGGTCATAAAATTATCGGCATACATTTCGAGATTCTTCTTATTTATATGCTCGAATCTGTAACTTGGATCTTCATTAAGACGTTTAACCCTTTCATAAACCGTATCGGGGAAAAGTCCCTCCTTAAGTTCCCGCAAATATGTATGCTGATTAAAATAGTTCTGGAAACCGTAATTTTCGAACAATTTTATATAATATTCAAAATTATAAGGATTGGCATAAAGCGGAGTAAACTCGAATCCCTTGACAAGTAAGCCCCACCATTGATCACGGTCTCCAAAATTAATCGGTCCGTCCATTGCTTCGAGACCACGTTCTTTCAACCAATCGCGTGCCGCGTCGAAAAGCATATTTGCAACTTCCTGGTCATCGATAGACTCGAAATAACCGCATCCGCCCGTAGGCTGCCATTCTGAACGTTCAACCATTTCGCGATCATAAAACGCTGCAATACGGCCTACGGTATTACCATTTTCATCGCGCACCAGCCAACGTATAATCTCTCCGTCTTTAAGTTTTTCATTCTTAGAAGGATCGAACCAGCACTCTATATCGGAGTCAAGCGGGCATATCCAATTTTTTTCATCTTTATAAAGTCTTTTCGGAAAATCATGGAATTCCCTGATATCTCTTCGTGAGACGACCTCTTCCAAAGTATATTTGCTCATAACTGTTTCAAAAAAAGATTGCTTACAAAAGTAACAAAAATAATTTATTAAATTTGTAATACAAACAAGTATGTTACACTCAATGACTCAAAAGCTCCAAGATATAACACATACAGGTGGTGGCACGGACTATGGCAGTCTGATGCAAAAACGCATCCGTAAAATTCTATTGATATGCAGCAGCTACGACGCCTACACCCTTGAAGAAGACGGACGCATCGAGGTCCAGATAAATAAGGAATATTTAGAACTAAACTTAAGCAATCCACCCTCTTTTTCACGCGTCAGCACATCAACTGAAGCTTTGGAATTGTTGAAAAAAGATTCCGAGATAGATCTAGTAATCAGCATGCCCAACGTCGGGGAACTCGATGTTTTCCATTTTGCATTCAAAGTCAAAGAATTACGTCCAAAATTACCGGTAATATTGTTAGCCAATTTCAACCGTTATATTACACAGCAAATAGATCTTGAAGATGTTTCGGCAATAGACTATATATTCTATTGGAACGGCAATGCAGACCTGATAATGGCCATAGTCAAACTGCTGGAGGACAGAATGAATGCCGACAACGATATTCTGGAAATAGGAGTTCAGTCCATATTGCTGGTAGAGGATTCTATCCGTTACTATTCGACGTACCTGCCTGCCATATACAGATTGGTCCTGCAACAGAGCGCAGAATTTTTACACGAGGCATTGAATGACCAGCAACAACGTATGCGTAAACGTGCCCGTCCGAAAATACTACTGGCAACGAACTATACCGAAGCTGTCGAACTGTATGAAAAATACAAACAAAACCTGTTGGGAGTTATTTCGGATGTAGGATTCGTCTTACATAAAAATGACCCTGCGGAAAGTGAAAAACTGGATGCTGGTATCGACTTGTGCAAACTCATAAAAAAAGACAATCCCAATATGCCATTTTTATTGCAATCCTCACAGGAAAGCATGCGACAGGTTGCTCATGATTTGGGTGTGGGATTCATTGTCAAATATTCCAAAACTCTGCTTCTGGAACTGAGCGATTATATCAGCACAGAGTTTGCATTCGGTGACTTCGTATTCAAAAATATCGAAACGGGAAAGGTCATAGGAAGGGCCAAAGATCTGCGAGACATGCAAAGGTTAATTATGGAGATACCTGAAGATGTATTTCTCTATAATTCGTCGAGAGACAGGCTTTCCAAATGGATGTTCTCACGTGGTTTGTTTACTTTAGCCAACAAATTGCGTGATGTTAAAGACAGTCATTTCGACTCCGTGGAAGAGATGCGTGAATATCTGGTAAAACAGATCAAAGAGTATCGGATGGTTCAGGGATATGGCGTAGTTGCCAAATTCGACCCTGCCACATACAGCGAATATATTTGGTTCGCACGCATTGGAGAAGGTTCATTGGGAGGTAAAGCCAGAGGATTGGCATTCATTAACAGCATGCTTCAGAAATACAATTTCTATGACAAGTATGAAGGCGTGAAGGTTACCCTCCCCCGTACAGTCGTAATAGCGACCGATTATTTTGACCAGTTCATAGTCGAAAACGGATTGCAATATGTTATAAACTCAGACGCCAGCGATGATGAAATACTTTCGGAATTTGTCAGTTCACGTCTTCCGGAAGCATTGGTCAACAATCTGAAAGTATACATACGTTACGCTCGGGGACCCTTGGCCATACGTTCCAGCTCTAAATTAGAAGACTCTCATTTTCAGCCATTTGCAGGCATATACTCAACATATATGATTCCTCGGACCGATAACGAGGATCAAATGCTCCGTTTGCTGAGCAAAGCCATAAAATGCGTTTATGCCTCAGTTTATTTTGCCTCCAGCCGTGCATACATACAAGCATCGGGGAATGTCATAAGTGAAGAAAAAATGGCCGTAATATTGCAGGACATTTGCGGATCGGAAGACAGCGGTTACTTCTTCCCCACCATATCGGGAGTCGCACGATCACTGAATTTTTATCCTATAGGAGACGAGAAACCGGAAGACGGTATAGTAAATCTGGCATTCGGTTTGGGGAAATTGGTGGTAGACGGAGGACAAACCTTGCGTTTCTCGCCTAAATATCCTAAACACATACTACAATTATCGACACCTGAATTTGCTCTGCGCGACACCCAGAGAGAAATGTACGCTCTCGACCTCAAACCCAAGAGTTCAAAACCTCGATAGACGATGCAGTCAATTTACAGCTATTCGAAATAAACAAAGTCAGACATTTTCGCAATCTGAAATATGTTGCCTCGACATGGGACAGAGATAACCAACGACTCACAGACAGCACATATGAAGATGGCCATAAAGTAATAACATTTTCGCAAATACTGCAGTACGAAACGATTCCATTGGCACAAATAATAGTAGACTTGCTTGCTATGGGAGAGGAGGAGATGCGTTGTCCGGTAGAATTGGAATTTGCCGTCGACATGGATGTACCATATGGCAATGACCGCATATTCAATTTTCTGCAAATACGTCCGATAGTAAACAACCAGGAAAACAAATCGCTCGACTGGGATAACGAGGACATTTCAGATGCAATCGTATATGCCGAAAGTGCACTCGGATTGGGTAACATGGATGGCATAAGCGACATAATATATGTACGTCCCGAAAATTTCGACTCGTCCAACACACAAAAAATAGCCGACGAAATCCGACGTCTTAATACAGCCATGCGTCTTGAGAAACGCAATTATGTGGTAATAGGTCCCGGACGTTGGGGGTCGAGCGATCCATGGTTAGGCATACCTATAAAATGGACCGATATTTCGGAAGCAAAAGTAATAGTTGAATGCGGATTGGAAGATTTCAGGGTTGACCCCAGTCAAGGGACCCATTTTTTCCAAAACTTGACATCTTTCGGAGTGGGTTATCTGACTATAAATCCATTTATGGGAGATGGAAAATTCGACATTGCATCGTTAAATGCCATGGATGCCGTATATGAAAGTGAATTGATAAGACATGTCCATTTTGACACCCCGTTGTATATTTTTGTAGATGGACGTAAAAACAAAGGAATAATTAAAAAACGGTAATTTTTTCGTTTTTAGATTTAGAGAAATTATACAATGTTATGTGTTGACAAACTGTCAACACATAACATTCATCAAAAAACACAAAATCTCCGATTGAATGCATTCCGGATTATTGTCATGTTATTAAAATCTAGGATTTTTTAAATATAATTAATTATAAATATTTCATTCTATTAAATCTCTAACATCCCATCCCAAGCAAACAGATTGCCACAAATAGCTCAAACATTACATCTCAAATTCTGTTATGAGTTCAAACGGATTCAAATTTGCAACTTTGTCCATCAACAGAAATCTGGTGAACAAAGACAATAGTATAACATGCAAAACAGAAAATTTCTAATAAAACAAGTTCATTAGAAATTTAAAACCATCACAATTAAAACATAGAAAATATTTGTATACCTAAAAAAATATACATATATTTGAACCGGTTAAATACATGTATATGACATTTTATTTTC
>CASFSC010000176.1 GCA_949296995.1 uncultured Alistipes sp.
TCCATTTACAGTGGATAAATAGTTGTATGGAATGACTTGAAGTCTGTTTTTATGTAGTTTTATCAGATAATAACCATATGATATATTTCTTGAAAACTGTGAAATAATATTTATCTGGAATAATAACTCTTGGAAATATGTGGGAGGATATAATCGGTATATCTTATAAAACTCAATTCGGGAATCGGGTTGATATTATTGTTCTTGTACTTGTACTTGTTTGTCCGATTATTGTCCGATAGCTTTGGCCCATTCCAATTTTTTGTATTCCTCATTTAATTCGGGTAATGTGTTCTGTGGAATGTATATTGTAAGACCGGAATGTTTGTTTATCGTAAATCCTTCTGTCTCTGAACTCGGCATAAAGGATTCTGTAGATGCTTTGTATGTTATGCAGTTGTTGACAAGCATGTTTAATTGCGATTTCTGTTCGTCAGAATCGAGTAATCGTTCAACATAATCGACAAAATCGGAAAACAGATGGTTGATGTTGGTGTCGAAATGTTGTATCTCATTAATATTGACATATTTGTCGAAGTCAGCATTTTCTTTGACCCAACTGGCTAATGGTTCCAATCCATCGGTTTTTATAACTGAAATAGCGATTGAACGTCTGTCTCCATATAGAGAATTTATGTGCAGATATGCTAACCTTGCAAAATTTTCAAGCCCTTGTTCGGGATCGAACAGATAATGTAGGGCATTGGGATATACATTGTAAAAACCTGGAGATATAATGGGGCTTGAGGTTCCGAGAATATAATTAGTTTTGTTTCGCAGTTCGTATGATGTTTCTATGCCGGACATATAACATGATTCAAATATTATGAATTCGAACATTTTGTCTGGAATCGCTGCTGCGAATTCTTGTATGGACATCTCTTTGCCGGCATCATATATTATCGATTTTACTTGTGAATAACTGTACGGAGGGAGCCAACCGTTGCCGTGTGAAAATACAAGCAATCCGTATGAGGGAGCTCTGTATGATTTTTTGACATCATCTATTACTTGTGCCAGTACCTCTCCGCTGGCAGAATTGTGCTCAGGATATCGTTTTATAACTTTTAGAATGTTTTGATCACCTGATTTTATTACTTCGTTCAATGTCGGTTGTTCATCAATAAAGTCGGCGTATATTATCAATCTGTCGGTCGTGTCGGCATTCCAACTAGATTTGATTTTTTCAATCTTATATCTTGCTTCGAACGATAGATCACTGTCTGCCCCGATATATACAAGCAAAACACGTCCTGTGGCTGTTGGGGAGGTATAGCCTGGAGGCGTTTCGATATCATCTTTCTTACATGAATTCAAAAGTAAGAGGGCTGTAAAAGCTAAAATTATATATGTGATTTTATACATGTCAGACTGTTTGTACAAATATAATCATTACAGCGATAAATCGAGACTGAAAAAGAAAGAAGTGTATAACTCTTTTTTATGCCGTTTTTATTTTGTGTGAATTATTTTTAACTTTATAAATGTTATCTATTTGTGTAATGGCTGGATAGAGATTTGGATTTATAAAAATAAGACCTATGGAACATAAGATAGTAGTTGTAGGAAGTTC
>CASFSC010000177.1 GCA_949296995.1 uncultured Alistipes sp.
AGGCTATGGCGATGAAAAGGAAAATAATCATCAATCCTGTCATCAAGTCGGATACAGACATCCATACATTAGGCTTGCTCATAGTTGTTACCTCCTATTATTTCCTTTTATCATTGCTTGAATGCATGTGTCAAGTTCGGCAAGGGTCGTGCTCAAGCGGGCGTAGAATTGGCGGTCGAGTTCGGTAAGTTGCTGGTTCAACGTCTTCGAGCCTTGCGAAATATATCCTACCCCTTCCTCAAGGCTTCGTTTGGTTTCTTTCCAGAATTCTTCGTTATAATCTTTTATCTTGTTTAATTCTTCCAATTTCGTAATAAGTAGCTTCACGCCGTCCACGAAATTACGTTGCTTCTTCACCCAATCGTTCAACGTTTTTGTAGAAGCGTCAAATTGGGTCATGTTTTGTTTTGTCAATTCGGCGGTATCAGACAGGTTTGTTGAAATTTCAATAAACTTCTTATCGTCTATCATCACTTTACTAAGCGTGTCTATGATTTGTTGCAGTTTTCCTCCGTCACTTACCAGTACTTTTGTATCATTGCCTACCGTTTGGAGTATTGTGGAGGTTTCTTCAAAACTGGTAGCCATATCTTTGTATTGCTGGGTAAGCGAAGCAATCATTGCCTTGTTTTCCTGCTGCCATGTATTCAGCCTTTCTACACTGGAGTTTAGCTGCTCGAAGTTTTCTTGTATCAGCTTGCTGATAAGCAGGTTCATTTGTTTTTGGAATTCTTCGGTCACTTTTTTCATCACTTCTACAAGTGCTTCTGTATTGCTCTTTTTCAGCAATTCTGAAAATTCGTCGAATTTGGCGGTAAGAAGTTTGTTTGTCTCGCCCATTTTAGTTTCAATTTCATCGACTTCACTGCGCAGAATTTTGCTGAAGGTTTTTACTTCAGCAGTAATTTCTTCTTGAGCGGTCGACATGCCTGATATCGTTTCTAAAATCTCTCCTGATTGGTTATTCAGGTTGTTCAGGCTCTGTATGGCAGTGTCTTGTTTTTTATGGGTAGTGTCAAGTTTTTGGGCAATGCTCAGCAGCCTTTCATTCTGTTTCCTCGTTATTTCAAGTGATTTATTCAATATATTCTCAACACTCTCCGATTTTATGCGAAGATTTATCAATTCATCCGTTCCTGTGCCGATTCTGTCGAACAGAGATACGATTTGCGTGTAAAAACGCCCCTGTTCCAAGTTTTGCTTTTTTATTTGTTCTTTCAGTTCGCTGACTGCCCTGCATATTTCTCCTGCTGCTTGGCTGGTATCGGATATCCCTCCGTCTCTTTTGTCGAAAGAAGAATTAACCACTCTTGAAAGAAATAATGAGCCTAACATTCCGGCTAACGATGTAAAGAAAGCAGTTTTCAATCCGCTGAGCAGTTTAGGGATGCTGTTGTCCAAATCGTCAGTGTCGAAAAAAAGCAAGCCAATAGTAATGCCTACAAACGTGCCAAGCACACCTAAAGTAGAAATTAATGAAGGCAATTGGTCAATCCATCTCCTTTTGGCTAAAAGCGTATTATTCTTTTTTTGACGCTTTATATATATCCAAGCCCAAAAAGCGGCAATGATAATAATAACAACACTTACCCATGTAATGATGTTTAATGTCTTTTCTTCCATAAACTGATGCGTATTGATTTGGCTTTCAAATATATGATAAAAATTTCAAAAACAAGCATTCAATATTGAAATAATGATGAAATGCAATAAAAAAGAAGCAAATCAGTAAAAAAACATATGAAACAAACTGTAATCTGTAAGGTGTAAGACAAATGTCTATCAGTTCAGGAAAGACACAGAAAATCTTACGCCTTACAGATTACAGTTTATGAAAATCGTTTTTCAGAATGTAGAGGAAATCTTACTTATAATAATATACTATATATAAATATATATATATTTATATATAGTATTACTTTGTAATGCGCACACTCCATGACTTATAAATTTTCATTTTCATAAACTGTAATCTGTAAGGCGTAAGATTTATTTCTCTAATCATGCATTTGTATTGCATAACTAACGTATTTATATGCATGTTTCGATTGATATATAATCGCGCGCTCGTGCAGCCGTATGCGTGCGCGAATTAAAAGGTGCAGAAAACGACAAAATGAAATAAAGTTCGGATTTTCTTTTGCGTATTGTAAATTTTTCTCTAAGTTCGCTATCCGTAACGCCAACGGAGACGTTCGTTTAAAACAATTTATATGAAATCATCCCTTAAATCCCAGAAGTGCGCTGGAGACAGAGGCACTTCTGGAAAAACGAGTGAAAACACTCCCAACGAGCTGAGGGTCACTTTTACGGCAGACCCGATAGAAAGCAAAATCTACTGGTTGAAAAGAGAACTTAAATGGCTCGAATCAAGTATCGCTTTTTACGAAGAGGAAAACCGGTGGTATGAAAAACAATTTAAAATGTGCAACCCGTCCGTACCACTCAACATTCAAATCAACGGTAGCTATATCGAAAATTTTAGTTTGGTGCAATACGCACAGGGCAACGGTAAAGAGGAGGCTGGACTATGAAAGACAATACAAATGCAGCTAAAAATTTTTTCGGGCTGAATTTCAATGATTGCGTATTCCATAACACTACTTTCCAAACAGTTACTTCCGCTACGGAAGCCGGAAAATCTCCGCTCACCCGTTCCGAGCAAGAAATGAAGTCCACGCTGGAAACGCTCTTGGCGAGCACGGACGAAGAAGGAAAGCGGATTTTCCTCGAACAGGGACAGTGGTATGCCGTGTATCGGGTGCTCTCGAAATGGTACGGCTATCCGAAA
>CASFSC010000178.1 GCA_949296995.1 uncultured Alistipes sp.
TAATTTAGATCTTCGTGGTAATTGCCAGAATAAATGAGGAATAGAATTGTTGTAAGTGGCAATTATGTAATTGGATAATTGAGAGTATGAAAAAATAAGTTTGACGAATAATATCCGTCAAACTTATTTTTTATGCTGATATAAAAATTAAAAATTGGCTGTATGATTCTCGATTATCTTACAATAAGAATGTAAGTAACGCATTTCTGAATACGGCATGCAGCATTAATGATGATTGTAAATTAAAACTCAGCGCTGCGTGCTATTGGGCATACATCCAACGAACTGAATTCGCCACGTTTGTATTTTATGAGACCTACCATTGCAATCATTCCAGCATTATCAGTCGTAAACTTGAATTCAGGAATATATGTATTCCAGCCTCGTTTTATGCCTTCTTCAGCTACGGCAGTTCTCAACCCTGAATTGGCCGATACTCCTCCGGCGATTGCAACCTCTTTTATTTCGAATTGCTTGGTTGCCTTGATTAATTTCTGCATCAGGATATCGATAATTGTATGTTGCAGAGATGCACAAAGATCGGCCTTGTTTTCCTCTATGAAATTGGGATTTTCCGCAATTTCATCTCTTAAAAAATATAGAAATGATGTTTTCAAGCCGCTGAAACTGTAATCGAGTCCATCGACCGATGGTTTTGCAAATTTGAATTTCTTGGGATCACCTTCTTTAGCCAGTTTATCTATTATAGGTCCTCCGGGATATCCTAATCCCATTACTTTCGCACATTTGTCGAACGCCTCACCTGCTGCATCGTCAATAGTGGTACCAACTATCTCCATATCCAGATAATCTTTGACCAGAACAATTTGTGAATGTCCGCCAGATACGAGGAGACACAAAAATGGGAAAGTGGGATGAGGAAGTTTGCGTTCGGGTAAATCTATAAAGTGAGATAATATATGTCCTTGAAGATGATTTACTTCCATCATTGGAATGTCATGGGCCAAAGCAAGTCCTTTCGCAAAAGAAACTCCCACCAAAAGTGAGCCTAACAGCCCTGGACCTCGTGTATATGCAATACCGTCGAGTTGTTCTGCGGTTATACCGGCTTCTTTGAGTGCTGTGTCAACAACGGGAACTATGTTTTGTTGGTGTGCACGAGATGCAAGTTCTGGAACTACTCCTCCATATTTACGGTGTACATCTTGGCTCGCAATGACATTGGAAAGCATGATGCCGTCACGTATAACTGCTGCTGAAGTGTCGTCACACGAAGATTCTATCCCTAAAATCGTAATGTCGTCCATGTTTTAATATTCGACTAAAATTTCGTAAACTTGTGCAAAGTTTGGTCTATCAGTGAACAAAGGTATAAAAATAATCCTATCTACAATATCAACGATTATCATGATATTGATAATTGTGCCGATAGTGTTGTCTTTGTTGCTTAATCTGAATCCTGTGCAGAATTATGTCATAGGTGTAATAACCGGTTCATTGAGCAAAAAAGCCGGGACAACTATTTCCGTAGATCATGTTAGTTTAAGGCTCTTTAACCGTGTGGCTCTTGATGGATTATATGTGGAGGATTATCATGGTGATACGTTGCTTTATGCACGTAATCTTATAGTCCCCATACATAGTTTTGGAATGCAGGACGGGAAAATCTCTTTGGGTGCAGTAGAGCTTAAGGAGCCATCTTTTTATCTTATGCAGGATAGTACGGGAATAACCAATCTCAAACAAATATTAGCAAAGTTAAAACGTCAACAACCTAAAAAAAAGAAAAGGGTTTTTCGTCTAAATGCAACTTCACTTAATATAACGGATATGAAATTTAAACATCGTAAACTGGCATATGTGCCCAAGGAATACGGTGTTAATTTCACTGACATAGATGTTGAACATTTTAATTTCAGAGGGAATAATATAAAGATTATCAATGATAGTGTGATGGTTGATATTGATAATATTTCCCTCGTTGAAAAATCTGGATTGAAAATAAACTCTCTTTCCTCTCGCCATTTTATGATATCGGGTAGTGGAATGCGGTTTGAAAAACTGGATTTGCAGACACCTTTGTCACATGTAGATATGAATTATCTTACATTCGATTACGGGTCAAGATGGAAGGGTTTGAAAAATTTTATTCAGGACGTAAAACTTGAAGCCGAGATAGTTAATTCGACGGTTGCTTTTCCCACCATAGCCTATTTTGCGCAAAGTTTGAGAGAGTGGAAAAGCGTTTATACCGGTTTTTCAGGTACATACAGCGGAACAGTCGCCGATATGAAAGTGCATATCGATGATGTAATGATAAAAGATACCAAACTGAAAGGGAATGTCGATATAACGGGTTTGCCGGATATAAAAAAAACCAGATTCAATGCCGATATCGTCGAATTGTCGACTAATAGTGCTGATGCCGAATTCATTTATAACGATATTACTCATAAAATGCTTGATACAGCTGTAGTGAATTATATGGAACGTATGGGTAACATTATCGTTTCAGGGCAGTTCAATGGTTTGCTGACAGATTTTAATGCATTGGGTACTTTGACAGGGCAACAGGGTAAATTGGACCTTGATTTTGCAATGAAACCTGATAAAAATAATAAACCGGGATTTAAAGGGAAAATTGAAACGCACGGTTTTGATGTGGGATCATTATTGGAAACAAAAAAGCTCGGACATATGACTTTGTATGCTGATGTAGAGGGGGTAGCTGAAAAGGATAATTTCTCATTGAATACAACGGCAGTCGTTCCCGCACTTTTTTTTAACGGATACAGATATCATGACATCGATATTGGAGGAACATTCCATGACAAAATGTTTAAAGGTGCAATAAGTTCTGCAGACACGAATATCGATTTTCGGTTTGATGGAACGGTCGATTTTCAGGACTCACTTCCTTCTTACAAATTTGATTTGGATTTGCGTAATGCCGATTTGCATAAACTGAACGTTAATAAGCGAGATTCTGTCTCTTTGATCAAATGTATGGTGGCTGCAGAAGGTTCAGGATTGAATCTCGATAATATAAACGGCAATATAAATATCGACAGCATGGTCTATATCAACCATATCGATACCGTGCGTACGGGTGAAATACGCTTTATTGCCAATAACAATGACAGTAACAAATTGCTGGGTATGTATTCATCGTTTGCTGATGTTGAATTCAAAGGGCAGCTTAGTTACAATGATATGATTTCCTATCTTACCAATACGTTGGTAACATATCTTCCTTCCATGTCAACAAGAAAAGGGGTTGAAAAACAACTTTCTAAAGATACTGGCAGAGATGCGAGCAGAGAGACTGCCAGTGTGAGCAGCTACTATATCGTTACGGTGAATGTCAAAGAGGCAAATAATGTGGCTGGAATATTTATGCCGGGATTGCAGCTGGCCGAAGGATCGCAACTGTCATTTTTGTTCAACCCTCAGGAGGACAGGTTTTCGATCAATATGAATGCCGATTTTATAGAACGTGGAAAATTTTTTGTCTCGAACCTCGATGTTACAAGTCGTAATGAATCCGATTCCATATCGTTGTTTATTCGTGCAGACGATTTGTATGTAGGTAATATGTATATGCCTAATTTTTCAGTCGTCGGTGGAGCTAAAAATAATAGAATTAATGTCGCTACACGCTTTAACAATACTGAAAATGGTACATATGCAATGCTCAGTACCACCTCTTTGTTGTATACAAATGAGGAGACCGGAGTGCCTCAGGTGAGAATAGATTTTTATCCTTCTACTTTTACGGCAGACAATCAAACATGGAATATAGGCTCACGAGGTGGAATTATAATAGATTCGTCTCAAATTGCAATTAACAGATTCCGTATAACGGGAGGTGAACAGGAATTGCTTGTCAATGGTATAGCTTCGCGTAATCGTTCAGATACTCTGCACGTGCAGTTGAACAGATTCGACCTTGCACCTTTCTCGAAAATAACTCGTGGAAAAGGATATGATATTGCCGGTACAACCAGCGGTCATGCCGATATTATGTCTGCTTTACAGGATGCTTTGATTTCATCCGATATTACCTTTGACAGTGTCAGCGTAAACGATATAAAAATGCCTAATACGACATTTCGCAGTAATTGGGATTTCCATTCCGAACAGGCACGCTTATATCTTACCGATACGAATAATCAGGATACCATAGCTTATGGATTTTACAGACCGACGGATAGACGTTACCTGATTAATGCCGATTTCGATTCTATAAATATGGCTCTTTTGAATCCTTTTTTGTCAGGTGTATTAAGAGAAACTCAAGGTGTGGCACAAGCTAATTTGGTGTTGACTAATCCGAATCATAAAATGCAACTTAATGGCAAATTGAAAATCCCATATTTCAGTACAATAGTAGATTATACGAATGTAAAGTATGTCATGCAGAATGGAACAGGTGAGATTAATAATAATAATTTAGTGATACATCCTGCGATATTGAATGATCCGATTGGAAATGGGGCGGGGTTCGAGATGTCGATGAATATGAATACTCTTTCCAACATAACATATGAAGTTAAAGTGCGTCCGACCAATACGCTTGTGATGAATACGACCATAAAGGATAATGAACTGTTTTATGGGACTGTTTTTGCTTCCGGAGCGGCAACTATCACTGGTGATAAAAGGGGTGTGAACATGAATATTGTCGCTTCGACAGACAATAATTCTCGCTTTTATATGCCATTGGGAGGGAGTGCTACTGCTTCGACTGCCGATTTTATAGAGTTTCGTGATACTGATAAAATTCAGATAGACAGTCTGGATTATCGTAGTCGCCGAAAGCGGATGCTGGAGGAACGTCTTAAAAAACGGCAAGTGGAAACATCTGCAGACATGGATATTAAAATGTTGCTTACAGTCTTGCCGAATACCGAAATGCAGATTATGATGGATCCCGAGATGGATAATGTGATACGTGGAAGGGGAAACGGAAGTATAAATGTAAATGTAAACCCGAAAAATAATGTATTCACCATCTATGGAGATTACGAAATTACGGAAGGAAGCTATAAGTTTTCATTGCAGAACAATTTGTTGAGCAAGATGTTTATTATTCAGCCTGGAAGCAGTATGCAGTGGACCGGCGATCCTGTCGATGCCATGCTAAACATTACGGCTAAATATAACGTGAAGGCTTCGCTTGCTCCACTATTGAGTAATTATGGACAAAATTATCGTAGTTCTGTGCCCGTAGAGTGTCTGATACGTCTTACAGAAAGATTAACCCAACCGGACATATCTTTTGATGTACAGGTGCCGAATACCGATGCCGAAACTCGTTCATTAATAGCAAATGCTCTCAATACACAGGAAATGATGGCTACACAGTTCTTATGGTTGTTGGCTGCCAATAGTTTCTTCCCTGAAAATCAGGGGGCGACGCAAAATCTGAATATAGGTGCGATGGCTTCCACAGTTACGGGAATTGAGTTCCTGTCGAATCAGTTGAGCCGTATACTTTCAACAGAACGTTTCAGCCTCGTGCCTAAATATAGGCCTCGTAGCGATGTTACGTCCGATGAAATAGGTCTGGCTTTTTCTGCAGAACTTATAAAAGACAGACTTACGATAGATGTGGATGGAAATTATGACATGGGAAATAATATCAGTATGACTAACCGTACGGCCAATACAATAACTGGTGATGTGTATGTAAACTGGCTGCTCGATCCCATGGGCAATATCAAGGCAAAAGCGTTTACTCGTACAATAGACCGGTTTGATGAAAATCAAGGATTGCAGGAGAGTGGAATCGGTATAAGTTATAAAGAGGATTTTGATAATGTTAAAGATCTTTGGGAAAAGATAAAATATCGCTTTACAGGTAAGAAAAAGAAAAACAAGAGTTCTAAATCTGATAAATAAATCCGAATATATAAAAAATTACTATTTTTGTAGGCAATTGAAATCAACCTTAAAACACAAAAAAACTAATACATATGATTACTTTATTGCAAGCGACCGAAATGGTTACGACTGTCGTTGAAGAAGAGACTAAAACAATGGGACTGGGCCAACTTTTTATGGCGGGAGGATGGCTTATGTGGCCTCTTCTGGCATTGGGCGGAGTTACTATTTTTATATTTTTCGAAAGATTGTGGGCTATTAACAAAGCGTCCAAATTCGATCACAATTTTATGAATCGTATTCGTGAAAATATATATGACGGTAAAATAGGTGCAGCCGTGCAGTTATGTCGTAATACGGATTCTCCTATTGCCCGTATGATTGAGAAGGGGATAGAAAGAATAGGTCGTCCGTTGAATGATGTGAATGCCGCGGTCGAAAATGTGGCAAACCTCGAAGTCTCAAAATTGGAAAACGGATTGCCTTTCCTGGCAACTATTGCCGGAGGTGCTCCCATGCTCGGATTCCTTGGAACAGTTATCGGTATGGTGCAATCGTTTATGAATATGGCCGAAGCTGGTGGAACGGTCGATATGAGCATATTGGCCAGCGGTATGTATGTTGCCATGATTACGACTGTCGGCGGTTTGATAGTAGGTATTCCTGCATATTTCGGATATAACTATCTCGTCGCACGTATTGAAAAATTGGTGTTCCAGATGGAAGCCAATACTATTGCATTTATGGATATCCTCAACCAACCGGTTGAACAATAATAGTGAAACGCTATGGCAATTAAACGTGGCTCGAAGGTAGATAAATCTTACAGCGCAGCATCAATGACGGACCTTATGTTTCTGTTATTGATATTTTTGCTGATTTCTACCACACTTATAAATCCTAATGCGCTGAAATTGGTGCTTCCTCAAAGCTCAAACCAATTGAAAGAAAAACCATATACTACGGTATCAATTACGCCCGATTTGCAGTATTATGTGGAAACAACTCCCGTATCATTCGATGACTTGGAATCAACTCTTCAGTCTAAAATGGCAGGAGCTGAAGATCCCACAATATCGTTACATGCCGACGAGACAGTTCCTATCAAAGAGGTAGTTAAAGTGATGAATATTGCAAAGGATAATAATTATAAGTTGATTTTGGCTGCAAGACCAAAGTAATCGATATATAGCATGTTTTATAACGAACGGGACGAGAGAACTCCGGGACGTATTGTTGGAGGTATAGCTGCATTTGTGTATGCAGTATCGGTCCTTTGTCTGTTGTTGCTTGTCAAATTCACTTTGGATAATACCGAGGATGACGGCAATGGTATATTGATAAATTTTGGGAATGTGGAAAGCGCAGCCCCAGGAGCAGATATGGCAATGAATGATCAAATTGCCGAGCCTGCACCATCTCAACAGCCATCGGGAGCAGATGATCAGGAACAGTTGACACAAGATTTTGAAGATGCTCCTGTTGTTGAACAAGTTGAGAAGAAAGTAAAAAAAGAACAACCTAAGACTGAAACAAAAAAGAAAAATACGAGTGAAACCACAACGGCGACACCAGCCGAAAAACCGAGAGAAGTAAATAAAAAGGCACTTTTCCCCGGACGTACAGCGGGTAGTAAGTCTTCCAGTGACGGGACGGGGACAGGAAAGGGCAATCAAGGTGATTTGGCCGGTTCCTCCGAAGGGGCTCATGACGGAACAGGGTTGGGAACGAGTGGTAATTCCGCTAATCTGAGCGGAAGGAGTCTGATAGGAGCACTTCCGAAACCCGATTATCGGGCTCGTGAACAGGGACGTGTTATAATAGAAATTGTGGTTGATCAACAGGGAAATGTTACTTCTGCTGCATATCGCTCGGTGGGTTCAACTACACAGAACAGCGTATTGGTCAATGCTGCGTTGAGGGCGGCACGGCAGGCCAAGTTTAATGTTGATGATAATGCACCGATTTCGCAACGCGGTACAATAACATATAATTTCCGTATGCAATAAAAGCGTGCGGTTTCAAACGTAAACGCTATGAAAAAATTGCTGACAGTTGTTTTGTTGTCTGTTATATTGTCGTCCCCAGTTGCTGTCTCTGCTAAACCATTGATTAAATTCAAGGAAACAAGTTATAAATTCGGGGAGATATCTGAAAAAGGGGGAATTGTAAAACATGAATTCAAATTTGAAAATGATGGAGATGAACCTCTGATTATAACAGGTGTTTCGGTTACATGTTCATGTACTAAGACAGAATTTACAAGAAAACCGTTGGCGCCTGGTGAAGAAGGGTCGGTAATTGTTGCTTATGACCCTAAAAGACAAGAGGGAACATTTTATAAGGCGATAAATGTTTATACCAATTCTGAAAAACCGCGTACGATATTAACTATCGGTGGAACGGTTGTGAAATAACGCTAATTACCTAAATGAACTAAATAAAGAATTATGAAAAATAACCTTTCTTTATCTCTGTTTTCACTCATTTTATCTCTAATATTGGTTAATTCTGCTTCGGCTCAATGGAAACCGGCTGGAGATAAAATTAAAACAAAATGGGCCGAACAAATAGATCCGAATAATGTGTTGCCCGAGTATCCTCGTCCAATAATGCAACGTGGTGACTGGGCCAACCTGAACGGATTATGGAATTATGCTATTTTACCTGCAGGAAGCCCTGCACCTGCAAGTTATCAAGGTAAAATATTGGTTCCATTTTGTGTGGAATCAAGTCTTTCGGGAGTACAAAAGAATGTAGGCAAAGATAATGAGTTGTGGTATGAACGTGAATTTACCGTTCCTGTGGCATGGAAGGGAAAAACGGTTTTACTCCATTTCGGTGCCGTAGATTTTAAAGCCGATGTGTGGGTGAATGATATAAAGGTTGGCTCACATGAGGGTGGATATACCCCGTTTTCATTCGATATCACACCATTCCTTAATAATAAAGGCAGTCAGAATCTGAAAGTTCTGGTATGGGATCCCACAAACGATGGGGGAGTGCAAGCTGTTGGTAAACAGCATGTAAAACCTGATGGAATTTGGTATACTCCTGTTACAGGTATATGGCAAACGGTGTGGATGGAAGGTGTAAATCCCGTATATATAGAAGATATAAAAATTACTCCCGATCTTGATAAAAGTGTATGGAATGTTTCGGCCAATGTGGTTGGGGCAAAACCTTCTGATATCGTTTCTGTCGTTATAAAGGATAAAAACGGAACGGTCGTATCTCAAGCCAAATCCGTTACAGGTGAGGAATCACGTCTCTGTGTTGAAAACCCTAAATTATGGAGTCCCGAGTCACCAACTCTTTACGATGTGGAAATAGAGTTAATAAGCGGAGGTAAAGTTGTAGATAAAGTGAACTCTTATTGTGCAATGCGTAAAATCTCAACAAAACAGGATGAGAATGGAATATTCCGTATACAGCTTAATAACAAAGACTATTTTCAGTTCGGACCGCTTGATCAAGGTTGGTGGTGTGACGGATTGTATACGGCTCCTACTGATGAAGCGTTGAAATACGATATAGAAATTGCCAAAAAAATGGGGTTCAATATGATTCGTAAACATGTGAAGGTGGAACCTGCCCGTTGGTATACTCATTGTGATGAACTGGGCATTTTAGTTTGGCAAGATATGCCGAGCGGGGACATAAATGATGTCGATTGGCAAAACAAACATTATTATGAAGGTACAGAACGTATCCGATCAGCCGCTTCGGAAGCATTATATCGTAAAGAGTGGAAAGATATAATGGATTTTGGACACAATTATCCTTCTATAGTAGTATGGGTTCCTTTCAATGAAGCAT
>CASFSC010000179.1 GCA_949296995.1 uncultured Alistipes sp.
AGTGTTGGAAAGCCATGCTCCATGGAAAGAAAACGGATTTATAACCGTTACGACGAATAATACATATTTTTCACAGATACGATACGAAGAAAATATTTCTGTCCGTACTAAAATCGAAAATATAGGAAATAAAAGTATTACAATATTCCAACAGGTTGTAAATGTTGATGGAGAAGTGAAATCGGAAAGCCGTTCAGTTCTTGTTGCATTTAATTTCGCACGTCAGGAGTCTATCCCTGTACCTGAAAAATGGCGTGAACGCATAACCTCTTACGAGAAGATGTAAAATAAGGGGAAATTGTACGATTTTGGGCTATGGGCAGATAATCGTTATAAATCGGGAAGTTCATCCATGATAGCCCATCTTTTCATTTTGGGGAGTTTTTCAACCACTAACAGATAAGAATCCTTTATCCACTCTTTTATCTTCCTGTCGGGAAGATCCCCGTCTGTACGTACCATGTTCCAGTGTCGTTTGTTAGAGTGATATGCCGGCAATATTTGATCGGGGTATTTCTCTCGTAATTCTATTGCCCTGTCTGGCTCGCATTTCATGCATATCCAATGGAATTTATCCATGTCGGCATATGCGAACATTTTTCCTGCTACCTTAAAGACTAAAGTCGTCTCATCGAATGGAGTACACTCTTCTGTATATGGTAGCGATAAACAATATTCACGATATTCTAGTACATCCATATAAAAGATATTTTCATGTAATTTGATTTTCCAAATCAATAGATAATTACCAAAATCAATAAAAAAGGGCGTTCACTCGAAACAACCCTTTTAATTTGTAATGCATAAGTATGAAATTCGTATCGTTAAATACAGTCAATTAGATTACTTTTACATTTACTGCCTGTTCGCCTTTTTTGCCTTCGCTGACTTCGAACTCGACATGTTGACCTGCCTCAAGACCGCGAAATCCTTCTTTGTCGATGCCTGTGTAGTGCACGAAGATATCGCTGCCAGCTTCGGTTGTGATAAAGCCATAACCTTTGGCTGAATCAAACCATTTTACTATACCTTTCATAAAATAAATAATAAAAATTAAATGTTCCTTACAAAGAAAGTTAAAAAGTTTGGAAAAACAATAAAAAGTAATTTTTTTTGTAACTTCAACTTGTAAATTTCAATCATTCAGTACATAAGCCTAAATTTTATAAATGAAAGAGCATAAGGACGATATGATAGAAAAATATAAAGAGAGAATTCAAAAACTCGAAACTGATAATGCTATATTGAGAAATCAGCTCGCAGATGTGACAGATAATTTTCTTTCTATGGTTCATAAATTGCCGTTAGCTGCTGCCGTGTGCGATAAATATTATGATATTGTGGCTGCCAATCGTCGTTTTGTCGTTATGTTCGGCGCCGATGCGGATGGCCTGGATGACAATAATGAATCTTTGGCCGGTGTAAATGTCAGAGAAGTAGTTCCGGAAGCGATATTCCAAGTGCTGAAACGAGGTGTACAGGGTGAGGATATTGATAGTGAGATTGCTCATATGAGTAATAAAAATATTGCTGTTTCGGTTTTTTCTTTTGCACGTCGCGAAATGATTCTCGTAACGGTGCGTAATTTGTATGACCCTGCTGTTGTCAATGAGGATATTGCAGAACGGTTGCGTCAGACCATAGACCGTAAGATGGAAATGGTGCAGAAAATAGGCGCATTGCTGGGCGAAGAGGTTTCGGTAGTGGCGGAAAACTTGAATTCCGTAATAAAGATTATAGAATCCCCTCGTAGTGAAGAATAATATTTATATAGATATCGCAAGCCGTCAGACTAATTGTGCGGGAGAGCGTATTTGCGGAGATACATTCCTTTCCCGACAACTATCTACCAATCGTACTATCGTGGTTTTGTCAGACGGTATGGGACATGGGGTTAAGGCCAATATACTATCGACCTTGACTGCTACCATGTTATTGAATTTCGTCAGTGTTGATGAAGACATTCGAAAGATAGGCGAGATGATACTCAAAACTCTTCCTGTATGCAGCGTGCGTAAAATAAGCTATTCCACTTTTACTTTTCTTGACATAGATCATGAATCGGGATATGTTACTATCGTCGAACACGATAATCCGAGCACTATAGTGTTCAGAGGGGAAGAAGTGCTGGATGTAGAATGGAAACGTATAGTTATAAATGAAAAAAGCAGTTATCTGCAGGCTATTAAGACAACCCGTTTCAAGGCAAATGTAGGTGACAGAATGGTCATTATGAGTGATGGTGTCACACAAAGCGGATTGGGAAGTGCGGTATCTCCTTTCGGATGGGGAGCACAAAATGTCAGGGAGTATATACGTGGTGTTTTGCAGCGTGATATCGATGTTTCGCCTCATACGCTTGCCTCTAAAGTCATGTCGGTAGCGTTACAGAATGACCATAGACAACCAAAGGATGATATAAGTTGTGCAGTATTGCAGGTGCGGCTTCCACGCCGGTTGTTAGTCGTGTCGTGTCCTCCTTCGACCAGGGAACATTACAAGGAACTTTCAGCTATCGTATCGGGATTCGACGGGCATAAAGCGGTTTGTGGATATCCTGTTGCTGAAATAATCGCTTCAGAAATGGATGTGGAAATAGAAAAAAAAGATTATTCTCCTGATCCTGATTTGCCTCCATTATGGTATATCGAAGGTATCGACCTCGTGACAGAGGGATTGGCAACGCTGAGTAAAACTTATGATATTCTTGACAATTATGATACTCTTCCTGATGGAGAGGGCCCTGCGCTTGAACTTGCACGACTGTTGATTGGAAATGACGAAATCAATATTGTCATGGGAACCAAACGGAATGTGGATAAGAATATCTATACGGCAGATGAGTTTGAATTGCGCCGTATGGTTATAAAACGTCTTGGAGTATTGCTTGAGTCGAAGTTTATGAAGCAGGTCAATTTATCTTATATATAGGCTTGCAATATAATATTGAGCATTATGATAAACCTGTCTTAACAATGTTTATGAGCCTATTTTAACTGGTTATTCTGTTCATTAAAATGAATGATACATCTCTTTTTATGATGTTGGAAGTATAAATGGCGATAGAAACAATGTATCTATCCGTTTTATGTTTATCCTTGTATAGTGATTATAATATTATTAAACCGTGTATTTTAAGTTATGCTAAAAATAAAAAAGCGTTCCGAGGAACGCCTTTTATAATATATGGATTGTTCAGAAAACTATTCTTCGGCAATAACGTCGAATTTAATAGTTGCTTTTACGTCTTTGTGAAGTTTCACAACAGCTTCGTAAGCACCCAATTTTTTGATGTTTTCAAGAACAATGTTTTTACGATCGATTTCAAATCCTTTGTCTGAAAGAGCAGCTGCAAGGTCTGCTGAAGTGACAGAACCGAAAATACGTCCTTCTTCAGCTTTAGCTTTAAGAATAAGTGCAACTTCAGCAAGTTTAGCAGCAAGAGCTTCAGCATCGGCAAGAATTTTAGCATCTTTGTGTGCACGTTGTTTCAAATTTTCAGCGAGCACTTTTTTAGCAGATGCGGTAGCACTTTTTGCATAACCCTGAGGGATCAGAAAATTATTTGCATAACCGGGGCGTACATTTACTATTTCATTGGCATAACCCAGATTATCTACGTCTTTTATAAGAATTACTTCCATTGTATGTCTCCTCCGGTTTTAATTATTTAAACATATCTGTAACGAATGGCAGAATTGCAAGGTGGCGAGCACGTTTTACAGCAGTTGCAACCTTTTTCTGGAATTTCTGAGAAGTACCGGTTAAACGGCGAGGAAGAATTTTACCCTGTTCGTTCAAAAATTTCTTGAGGAATTCAGGGTCTTTGTAGTCAACGTATTTGATGCCGGATTTTTTGAAACGGCAATATTTTTTCTTCTTAACCTCAACTGTAGGAGGATTCAGATATCTGATTTCTGATTGATTTTGTGACATGGCTTACTCTTGATTTGAAGTTTGAGCGGCAGCAGCAGCCGATTTGTTTTTGTTTCTGCGTTTTTCCGAGTATTCAACAGCGTATTTGTCCTGTTTGAAAGTGAGGAAACGTATGATACGTTCATCACGACGGTATTGCAGTTCGAGTTTTTCAACGATGGCTCCACTTTCAGAAGTGAATTCGATCATGAAATAAAATCCGGTGGTCTTTTTTTGAATTGGATAAGCAAGTTTTTTCAACCCCCAATCTTCTTCATTTACAATCTGACCGCCGTTTTCGGTGATTACACCGCGGAATTTGCTGAGCACCTCTTTTGCCTGAATGTCAGACAGAACCGGAGTAGCAATGAAAACGGTTTCGTAATGATTCATAATTGATTGTTTTTTAGATAATTTGTTAAAAATGTGGCGCAAATATAGCAATTAATTTTTACCCAAGCAACAAATCTTTGAAAATTTGCGCTTCTGATTTCGAATCATTATACACCGGAAAGTTATTCTGGTTGGTAAATATTAAAAGAATTTACAGACTTTTGTGCTTTTTGACTTTGCAAAAGTATTCTTGTTAAGATTAGTTTTGTATTTTTGTGAGTCGTTATACGCATGTAAGCATGAAGGAAATCAAGTGCATGCCATGCGTTGAAAAGAAATTTTACATCTAAAAGTATAAAGAAAATGTCTGAATTTAAGTATCAAGAGCCTTTCCCTCTGTCGGAAGACACTACGGAATACCGTTTGTTGACCAAAGATTATGTTAAAGTTGTAGAATGTGATGGACGACGCATTCTAAAAGTTGATCCTAAAGGATTGGAACTGCTGTCGCGTGAGGCATTTGCTGACGTATCATTTTATTTGCGTGCGTCACACTTGCAGAAAGTGGCCGATATTCTTAAAGATCCGGAAGCAACCGATAATGATAAATTCGTAGCTTACACTATGCTGATAAATCAGGTCGTTGCTGCCGAAGGTGAACTTCCTACATGTCAGGATACCGGTACTGCTATTGTTATCGGTAAAAAAGGTGAAGACGTCTATACGGGAGCAAATGATGCTGAATTGTTAACCAAAGGTGTTTATGAAACTTATCGCGACCGTAATTTGCGTTATTCCCAGGTGGTGCCTTTTACCATGATCGAAGAAAAGAACAGCGGCACTAATCTTCCTGCTCAAATTGATATATATGCTACGCAAGGCAACCAATACAGTTTTTTGTTTATAACAAAGGGAGGTGGTTCCGCAAATAAAACTTTCTTATATCAACAGACAAAAGCATTGTTGAATGAAGAATCGTTGACTAAATTCATCAAGGAAAAAATAAAGGATCTCGGTACCTCGGCTTGTCCTCCTTACCATCTTGCAGTCGTTATCGGTGGTACTTCGGCTGAGGCTAATCTGGCAGCTGTGAAAAAGGCTTCTGCAGGTTATCTCGATCATCTTCCTACTTGCGGTAATGAGGGAGGACGTGCTTTCCGTGACTTGGAATGGGAAGCTAAGATTAAAAAAATATGCGAAGAAAGTGGTATTGGAGCTCAGTTCGGAGGTAAATATTTAGTACATGACGTTCGTTGTATACGTATGCCTCGCCACGCTGCATCATGCCCAGTTGGTATTGGTGTAAGTTGTAGCGCTGACCGTAATATAAAAGCTAAAATAACTGAAGATGGTATATTCCTTGAACAACTGGAAAAAAATCCTGCTCGTTTCCTTCCATCTACACCTCCTAACATGAAACCGGCTGTGGAAATCGATCTTGATGAAGGTATGGATAAAGTACGCGAAATTTTGTCTAAATATCCTATCAAGACTCGTCTCAATATCAAAGGTACTATGATTGTTGCCCGAGATATCGCACACGCCAAGATCAAACAACTTCTCGATGAAGGTAAACCTATGCCAGAATATTTCAAGAAGCATCCTGTATATTATGCAGGTCCTGCTAAAACTCCTGCCGGTATGCCTTCGGGTAGTTTCGGTCCTACAACTGCTGGACGTATGGACCCGTATGTAGATCTGTTCCAAAGTCATGGCGGATCTATGGTAATGGTCGCAAAAGGAAACCGTTCACAAGCAGTTACTGATGCTTGTAAAAAACATGGAGGTTTCTACCTCGGATCTATCGGCGGCCCAGCTGCAATTCTTGCAAAAGATAGCATTAAGAGTGTCGAAGTGGTTGATTTCCCTGAACTCGGAATGGAAGCCGTACGTAAAATTTATGTGGAAAACTTCCCTGCATTTATAATTGTAGATGATAAAGGAAATGACTTTTTTGCCTCTATGAAATAATTTGCATTTGTATAGTTGACTATATAAATATTGAATAAATACCCGCCCTGCAAAGGCGGGTATTTTATAATATTATTATGTATAACAATAAATAAAAGTTATATTTCGTTGTGTTAAAATAAAGAAAAAAGGTAAAGAATCCGCACCTGTTTCGGATTTGTGTAAAAAAAGTTAAATTTGTGTCCAAATTTCAATGACGTATGTTGAATTGGTATAAAAATTTGTTTTTTATGGTTGTGTCGATGCTCTTATGTGTGTCGTCGGCATGGGCACAAAAAATTAAAGTAGATGTCAATGCTCCTTCTGTTGTTGCAGTGGGAGAGGCTTTTCGTATAGAATTCGCCGTAAATGCGGAACCGCAGAATTTTGTCCCTCCGACTTTTACGGGTTTCGATGTTATTGCAGGACCGACTTCATCTCAAAGTCAATCGGTAAGTATAGTGAACAATAACATGACTAAAACCGTACAGTTCGCGTATACTTATGTCCTGATGCCAAAGACCGAGGGTAAATTTACTATTCCGGCTGTTTCCATGCGGGTAGACGGTAAGGATTACTATTCACAACCTACAATAATCGAGGTAACTAAAGCCGATGCCATGCCTGGTAATGGAGGTGGATTCGGTGCTGACAATTCGGAAAGTGGTAGCGCCCAGTCATCTGCTTCGATTGCTGAAGACGATATTTTGATAAGGGCTATTGTAAATCGTAATAGCGTATATAAGGGGCAACCCGTAAGAGTGACATTTAAATTGTTTACACGTGTCAGTATACGTAATGTTGAAAATGCAAAATTCCCTGCGTTCAATGGATTTTGGACTCAGGATTTAAATGTGGATGGGTATGAGCCTCGCAGGGAAACTTATAATAATAAGGTTTACGAAACGCATGTGTTGAAAGAATCGTTGTTGTTCCCGCAACAGGCCGGTAAACTTTATATAGAACCTATGACATTGACTGCCATTGCGCAGATAGTCA
>CASFSC010000180.1 GCA_949296995.1 uncultured Alistipes sp.
ATTCGAGACAACACATCATAAATGCCGTAAACGAATCTATGCAACGAGCCGAAGTTGTATTAATAACAGGAGGACTCGGTCCCACCAAAGATGACATCACAAAATTGACTTTAGCCGAAATGTTTGGCATGAAACTGGTCAGGGACGATGCCACATACCGCCACGTGGAAAACATGATGAAATTGAGAGGGAATGCTTTCAATGAACTCAATCAATCTCAAGCGATGGTTCCAGACGGTTGCACAGTGATTCCCAATGCAAATGGGACAGCACCTGGCATGTGGTTCGAAATTAATGGGCACATAATCATATCCATGCCTGGAGTTCCGTTCGAGATGAAAGCCATGATGAACAATGAAATAATTCCGCGCATAAAGAATCATTTCAGACTGAACTCGATAGTACATAAAACGGCGATAACGTTCGGTCTGGCCGAATCCATGCTTGCCGAAACAATTGCAGATTGGGAAAATGCACTGCCCAACTATCTTCATTTGGCATATTTACCCAGTCCCAAAGGAGTAAGACTGAGGTTATCGGCATATGAAACAGATAAGCAAACAGCTGTAAATGAAATAAATTCACAATTTGGAAAATTAGAAAAGATAATTCCACAATACATTGTCGGCTATAACGACACATCCATTGAGGGTGCTTTGGGTGAAATGCTTCGCCAACGTGGAGAGACTGTCTCCACGGCCGAATCATGTACAGGTGGTAACATTGCTCACAAATTTACGCTGATACCAGGCTCATCGGATTATTTCGTAGGAGGAGTGGTATCCTATTCGAACGATGTAAAAGCAAATGTATTGGGAGTAAATCGACAAGACCTCAAAAAGTTCGGAGCAGTCAGTGAAACCGTAGCCAAACAGATGGCCGATGGAGTACGTCGTATTACCGGTTCCACGTACGCTATTTCGACTACCGGCATAGCAGGTCCTACGGGTGGCACACCTGAAAAACCTACCGGAACAGTATGGATTGCAATATCCACTCCCCAAGGAACATTTGCACAACATCTGGTATTCGGACGATTACGTGAACAAAACATACAAAGGTTCACATCAGCCGCATTGAATATGTTACGAGTTCATATAGTTAACAACAACAAAGAAAACAGATAATAAATATAAAGTGCATTTTTTGCTTTACAGGGATTTAAATTACCGATATTGCACCTCTTAAAGTAGCAGTAAAAGTAAAAAATTTGCATTAAAAGTTTTTTTATTCAGCGAAAAATGCTTTATTTTGCGATTCCTTTTGGAGTATCGCAGATAAAACACTTAAACGAGAGTAAAAAATGAAAGTTTGTGAAATTACGGGTAAAGTGGCATTGAATGGCAACAACGTGTCTCACTCGAACAAAAAAACCAAAAGGCGTTTCAATCCCAACCTCAAGACCAAACGTTTTTGGAATGAGGAAGAAGGAAGATGGATTACGCTCAAGGTAAGTGCCGCAGGCATAAAAACAATTAACAAAAACGGGCTGTCGGCAGCATTGAAAAATGCAGCTGCCCCTAAAAAGGTTTACTAACTTAACAAGGAGTTAAAAAAATGGCAAAGAAAGGTAACAGAGTTCAGGTTATCCTTGAATGCACCGAGCACAAAGCAAGCGGACTGCCCGGAATGTCAAGGTATATCACCACGAAGAACAAAAAAAACACTCCAGAGAGGATGGAGCGTAGAAAGTACAATCCTGTCCTTAAGAAGGTAACCATTCACCGTGAAATTAAATAATTGTGAATCATGGCAAAGAAAGTAGTTGCAACACTGAAAACAGGCACAGGTAAATCACTTACCAAGTGTATTAAGATGGTAAAATCCCCTAAAACAGGTGCTTACACATTCAAAACTGAAATCGTTCCCAACGAACAAATTCAGGAATATTTCAACAAGAAATAATCGGTTTTACATCTTAATACAAAAAGCTTCTTATTATTTAGGAAGCTTTTTGTATTTTTATGCCGTATAATAAACTATAAGTCATGGCGCTATTCAATATATTTTCGAAAAAAGAGAATAAAGAAGATCTTGACAAAGGGCTTCAAAAAACAAAAGAGGGTGTTTTTGCAAAATTGGCACGTGCTGTGGCCGGCAAGAGCAAAGTTGATGACGATGTTTTGGACAATCTCGAAGAGATACTCATAACATCTGATGTCGGCGTAGATACCACACTGCGCATAATCGAACGCATAGAAAAACGTGTAGCGACAGACAAATACATGAATACGTCGGAATTAAACAATATTCTGCGTGAAGAGATTACGGCACTTCTCGAAGAAAATACAGAGGGAAAAGATGGCGGATATGACATTGAAAAACAGAATGGCAATCCGTATGTAATAATGGTTGTAGGGGTAAACGGCGTAGGTAAAACCACAACCATAGGAAAATTGGCTGCAAAATTCAAGAATGCAGGTAAAAAAGTATATATCGGAGCTGCCGATACATTTCGTGCTGCCGCAATCGACCAGTTGGCTGTATGGGCCGACCGAGCAGGGGTAACAATGATACGACAGGATATGGGTTCTGATCCGGCATCGGTCGCATACGATACGTTACGTTCGGCTGTATCAAACAATGCAGATGTAGTCCTAATTGATACGGCGGGACGATTGCACAACAAAATAGGCCTGATGAACGAGTTGACAAAAATACGAAACGTCATGGCCAAAGTGATTCCCGACGCACCGCATGACGTAATGCTGGTTCTGGACGGCTCTACGGGACAAAATGCATTCGAACAGGCCAAACAATTCACTCAAGCGACACACGTAACCTCATTGGCCATAACAAAATTGGATGGTACGGCCAAAGGAGGGGTCGTAATAGGCATCAGCGACCAATTTAAAATTCCTGTACGTTATATCGGAGTCGGAGAAGGAATAGATCAACTTCAAGTATTCGACCGAAGAGAGTTCGTAGATTCTCTGTTCGGCAAATAAAATAGAGTGTCGACTATTCGGAATAACTGACATCAAGCAAACAGGCAACTTATTTGAAATTAATGAGATGTCATAAAAAAGTCAGATTGTAAAGATTTGGAAAATTCAAATGAAGAGAGACAAAATAAACGTTGTTACCTTAGGATGTTCCAAAAACACGGTAGATTCGGAACATCTTATGGCACAACTGCAACATAATGGGATAGAAACCGTTTTTGATTCAAATTCGACCGATGCCAAAACAGTAATTATAAATACCTGTGGATTTATCGGAGATGCAAAAGAAGAATCAATCAACACGATACTCAATTTTGTCGATGCAAAAACGAATGGATTGATTGACCGTTTATATGTATTCGGATGCCTTTCACAGAGATATAAAAACGATTTGGAAGCTGAGATTCCGGAAGTGGATCGTTTTTTCGGAGTGAACGATATACCTGAAATTGTAAAAACATTGGGGGGTGAATTTTCAACGGAAATAACTACCTCACGCAGTCTGACCACTCCAAAACATTATGCCTATCTGAAAATATCGGAAGGATGCAACCGCGGATGCGGATATTGTGCAATTCCTCTTATAAGAGGCAAGCACATATCGATTCCTATGGAAGAACTGGTTACCGAAGCTGAACTTCTGGCAAAAAAAGGAGTGAAGGAACTTATTGTGATAGCCCAAGATACAACATTTTACGGGCGGGATATATACGGTCGGCCGAAACTTGCAGAATTGCTATCCGAACTATGCAAAATAAAAGGAATAGAATGGATAAGGCTTCATTACGCCTACCCTGCAGATTTTCCTGAAGATGTTATAGATGTAATAAGCAACGAGTCGAAAATATGCAAATATCTTGACATTCCATTCCAACATATTTCAAATTCGCAGTTGAGAAGCATGAGAAGGGGAATAAACAAAGAACAGACTTATGCATTAATAGAAAAACTGCGACAAAACATTCCCGGAATAGCCTTGCGCACTACCTTGCTTACGGGTTATCCCGATGAATCTGAATCGGATTTCGAAGAATTGATGCAATTCGTACGAGACATACGTTTCGAACGTCTCGGAGTATTTCCTTATTCAGAAGAAGAGAATACATATTCGGCGCTAAAACTTGTAGACAATATTCCCCCGGAAGTCAAACAGCAACGTGCCGATGCCATAATGGAACTCCAAAACAAAATCTCTGCGGAAAACAACTTAAAACGTATAGGTAAGACTGAAACAGTGATAATAGACCGTACCGAAAACGGCTTTTACATAGGACGATCTCAATATGACTCTCCTGAAGTAGACACAGAGATATTGATCTCATCGGCTAAGCCATTGAAACCAGGAAGCTTTCATAAGGTTCACATAACCTCCGCTGAAGATTACGACCTCTATGCCGAATGTATTTAAGGCATAGAAATTATATCTACGAATGATAAAATTTTGATATTAAACAAAATTTGTTTATTTTTGAACAGGGAGTTTTGAATTCCGCAAACAGAAATTATGGCAGACAATACTGTTATACAAAACCTTAAAGAAAAAGTCGGAGTAATAATTGCCGACAATCAAAGGTTACGTAACGAAATATCGAAACTGAAAAGTGAAAAAGAACGTCTGTCATTAAAAAACAATCAGGCGGAGGCAAAAATTTCAGAGCTTGAAAAAAGAATTAATACCCTTGAAACAGCAGGCAGCTTTTTAGGCACCAAAGCTGATAACAGGGCAGCAAGACTGCGTATCAACAGACTATTGCGGGAAATTGATAGCTGTATTGCAATGTTGAACAGATGAATTTTATGTCCGATACACGAAGAATAACGGTCAAAATTGCTGGTAAGGAATTTGCAATGACAATACCTAAACAGGATGAGGAAAAATATCGTCGGGCCGTTAAAGAGATAAATGCTCATGTATCTGCATATAAAAGTAGTTTTGTAGGTGAACTCGAAGACCATTTGGCAATGGCGGCACTACAGGTGGCTGTGGACAAAGTAAGTCTCGAAATGGATCGAAACAATAACAGTGACATTACCAAATTGGAAGAAATAGAAGAGGATATTGACAAATATTTAGACAATATTAAAGATTAAAAACAAGTTCTTTACATAAGTTAAGAAGAATCTGCCCGCATAGATTCCTTTTAAGATTTGCGAAACTCAACATTTAAATAAAATTGAGGTAAAACTCGGTTTTACAAAAACAGGCTTTAACCTCCGTCAGGAGGTTCTCTATAACAGGGACGTTAGAAG
>CASFSC010000181.1 GCA_949296995.1 uncultured Alistipes sp.
GCTTATTGGCAATATCTCGGGCAGAACGTTCGTCATCCATAACATTAAACGTATCACCTGCCTGAGGTGCGCCATTCAGGCCCAAAACAAGTACAGGAGTCGATGGCGGAGCTTCCTCTATACGTTGTCCTCGTTCATTGAACATCGCTTTCACACGGCCGGAATATGTTCCAGACAACATGATATCCCCTACACGTAAAGTACCGTTCTGAACCAATACCGTTGCGACATACCCGCGACCTTTATCGAGAGTGGATTCTATCACTGCCCCCTGAGCTTTTCTGTTCGGATTAGCCCTGAGATCAAGGAACTCTGCCTCCAACAACACTTTTTCAAGCAATTTGTCAAGATTCAATCCCTGTTTTGCAGAAATCTCCTGAGACTGGTACTTTCCACCCCAATCCTCTACAAGATAATTCATATTGGAAAGCTGTTCCTTAATTTTTTCAGGATTGGCTCCCGGTTTATCTATCTTATTTATCGCAAATACCATAGGTACACCGGCCGCAGTCGCATGGTTAATAGCTTCAACCGTTTGAGGCATAACATTATCATCCGCAGCGACTATAATAATTGCCACATCGGTTATCTTGGCACCACGAGCACGCATTGCAGTAAATGCTTCGTGTCCCGGAGTATCGAGGAAAGTAATCTTTCGTCCGTCGTCAAGGGTAACGCTATAGGCCCCGATATGCTGAGTGATACCTCCTGCTTCACCGGCAATAACATTCGTCTTACGAATATTGTCGAGCAAAGATGTTTTACCATGGTCGACATGTCCCATAACAGTAACAATAGGAGGACGAGGAACCAAATCTTCCTCTTTATCCTCTTCGGTATCTATTGCCTCCTGTATTTCGACAGATACGAATTCTACTTTGAAACCGAATTCTTCAGCCACAACTACAAGAGCTTCGGCATCCAACCTTTGATTTATAGAAACCATAAGGCCCAAATTCATACAAGCCATGATTACATCCGACACCGGGACATCCATCATGGATGCGAGTTCACTCACCGTAACGAATTCCGTTACCTTCAGGATACCCTTTTCTATCTCCTGACGTTCCATCTCCTCATTCATTCTGGCAGAGACAGCTTCTCTCTTATCACGACGGTGTTTCGAAGTTTTAAATTTAGAACCTTTGGCCGTTAAACGGGCAAGAGTATCCTTTATCTGTTTCTGAACATCTTCCTCACTGACTTCAGGTTTAACTACAGGACGAGGAGCAGGTTTATTCCCTTTCTTTTTATCTTTAAAAGAGGCTTTTCCTTGCGCTTGTCCTCCATGCTGTTGTGGGCGTTGTGCCCCCCCGCCTGATTGACTGCCGCGAGATTCAGATTTACCTGGTAATTGATTTTGTTTCTGAGTAACGTCTACTTTATCTTTTGTAATACGTTTACGTTTTTCACGCTTACCTTCATGACCTTTCCTCTCAAAACTATTGACATCTATTTTACCAAGAACTTTTGGACCGGATAATTTAGGATTGTCTCCCGGGCGGAAAATATTGTCATTATTGGCTGCTACACGTTCATCATAAGTTTGAGTCTGAATCTTAGGAGCATCTTCCTCAATACTGACTTTTTCTTCTTTGACATTGGACTCAGACATAACCTTCACAGGTTCATCAACATGGATTGCAGGCTCTTCCTTTATTTTATTTTCAGGAACAATAACTTCGCGGTTAACCTCTTTCGAAAGCTCAGGTCTACTTTCAGCAACAGGTTCAGACGTTTTTTTTGCTTTGGGAACATCATTTCCTCCGAGGTCTATCTTTCCCAAAATTTTGGGTTTATTCATAGCGGCAACCTCATCCTTTACACTGATAACACCGCTTTTAATAATCACCTCTTCCTTGAAATCGGATTCTTTATCGCTATCTTTTTTTTCTTTCGGTTTATTCAATGAAACGGTCTCATGCTTTTGTCCTATTTTTTCACGAATATTCACAGATTCAACAGCACGATCATTTCCAAATTCCTTTTCCAACATGCCATATACATCAGGCATAATGATAGTACTGGGTGAATTATCTATCTTTACCCCTTTTCTTTCAAGAAAATCGATTATCGTACTTTGTCCTACTTTAAACTCTCTTGCGACCTGATTGAGTCTAAGTCTTTTTTCATTTGACATATTTCTCTCCTTTTTTTGCGGCGTTATGTTTTGTTTGGATTATATTATATAATTCCGTCAGCTATGTTTATTATGTAATATATTATTCAAATTCCGATTTAAGGATATTCACTACCTCTTCAATAGTTTCAACTTCCAAATCAGTTCGTTTTGCCAGTTCATCTATAGGCAGTTCCAATACACTTTTTGCCGTATCGCAACCGATACTCTTCAACTGTTCTATAATCCAGCCATCAATTTCGTCAGCAAATTCTTCGAGGTCTACATCTTCTTCTTCTACTTCACGATATACATCTATGTCATATCCGGTAAGCTGACTTGCCAGACGAATATTCAGCCCACCTTTACCGATAGCCAACGACACTTCGCTCGGTTTAAGGTATACTGAAGCCGTTTTCGTTTCCTCATTAATATTGATAGAAGATATTTTTGCCGGATTCAATGCTCTCTGAATAAAGAGCTGACTATTAGTAGTATAATTTACCACATCGATATTTTCGTTTCTCAACTCTTTCACGATTGAATAAATACGGGAACCTTTCATACCCACGCATGCTCCTACAGGATCGATACGGTCATCATAAGATTCCACAGCCACTTTAGCTCTTTCCCCTGGGATACGGACTATTTTTTTAATTGTTATAAGTCCGTCGAATATTTCGGGGACTTCCATTTCGAACAATCTTTCGAGGAATTCGGGAGCGGTACGGGACAATACGATATAAGGGGTGTTATTTCTCATTTCGACTCTTGAGACGATCGCCCTTACGGTATCTCCTTTACGGAAAAAGTCGCTGGGTATCTGTTCAGCCTTAGGAAGTATCAGTTCATTTTCATCGTCATCGAGAACCAGTACCTCTTTTTTCCACACCTGATACACTTCACCTGTTACAATTTCGCCTACCCGTTCGCTATATTTTGCATAGAGATTAGCCTTTTCGAGATCCAATATGCGAGAAGCGAGGTTCTGGCGCAATGACAAAACCGCACGGCGGCCAAAATCGGCCAATTTGATTTCATCGGCCACCTCTTCTCCCAGTTCATAAGTAGGGTCTATCTTGCGTGCCTCGGTAAGAGAAATCTGTTGATTAGGATTTTCAACTGCTCCGTCTTCAACGATAACACGGTTACGCCATATTTCGAGGTCTCCTTTATCGGGATTGATAATAACGTCGAAATTTTCGTCCGTTTCGTATGTTTTTATCAGCAAGTGACGAAAAACATCTTCCAGAACACCGACCATTGTGCTCTTGTCAATATTCTTAAGCTCTTTAAATTCCGAAAAAGTGCTTACAAGATTGATATTGTCCATATACCTTTAAAAGTAAAATTTTTATCTAAAATTTATATATTCCTTAGTAGATTTTATCTCATCGAGAGATATTTGCCTGACGGTTGTAACCAGTTGTTTTCTTTTTTTACCCTCAACGGCTACACGCTCCTGAAATTCCACTGTTACCGAATTTCCATCTGCATCTTTCAATTCTGCAATCAGTTTAGCTCCATTCTTCAGTACAATTTCCACCTCACGACCTATCATTTTTTTGTACTGACGGAGCAATTTCAAAGGCTGTCCTATTCCCCATGATGCAACGGTTAACTCGAAATCCTCCTGATCGCGGTCAAAAGCATCATTCACCAAACGGTTCAATTCCACACAACTGTCTATATTGACGGAAGAGTCGCTATCTATCAACACCTCTATCTCATTGGAAGGAGTTTGTTTTATTTCCACCAGAAACATATCCGTTCCTTCCAACTTCTGTTCGACAATTTTTTGTATCAGGGTTGTATCTATCATTTTAAAATATCTTTCTCTGACCTCGGTTAAGTGGGAATAGCAACTCTTCGCTTCCTCTTTTCATACATGCAAAAACGCATCACGAAGATTTCATCTAATAAAACAGGGGACTCAAGTCCCCTGTCACGATTTCCCGTATCGTTGCAAATATATGAATAATTTACATATAAACAAAATAACAGCTGTATTACGGCCAATTTTATTCCAATTTAACTATTCCTTAACACTCTTTTATAAAGCTACAACTTCGAATAGCTGTCCATCATACCTTTTATCGAGTTTTACTTTAAATCCTTCGGTTTCCAGTTCACTGCCTGTCATAGATACTATTTTACGACCTGTTTTGCCTTCCTTGACAACATATTTGCGAGCCGGGTCAAGATATTTCAATGTTACCGTACGTTCACGTTCCGCAGATCCATGCCTGAACACTCCTATCAATCCACCCGATTTTGTTTCGGTGTTAATACGCATAAAACCGTCCCAACATCCTTCTGCCGGTTCGGCAAATCCCGGTAAATCCTGACGGAACGACATATATCCATGACGGACCTGCAACTCTTTCAACCAATCTGTCCAAGCCTTGAAATTTTGTTTATCTTTCTGCGAAAGTTCCCGTGGATCACCGAGCATAATCGGGAGAGCTCCCGCCAAAGATTTCAATAACAACTCATATTCGGGATCATTCATTCTAAGATTTCCAATAACCAATGTCGAAACAGGCAGAGCCGGCGATCTCTGCCATGCCATCAACCTCATACGTAAAGCTGCAGTAACCCCAGGCTGTTGTATATTCGACAACCAGTTCCCTTCGGCATGTTTCACAATAGCATAGTCATTAAGATTCATCTTACCGGCTGTCTCATATGTGCAGTCAATAAACAAATCGGGAGCCTCGGCATGCAATTCATCAAAAAGCTCCAATGCCCTCTTATATTCCATATAGTAAGACTCTGCATGATCCCTATGATAAGGATGCTTACCTGAATAACATCCAGTACGTTCATCATCAAAGATATAGGCACTCGTCGCGATCGCAAAATCGAGTTTGGCATAAGACAGACCGTTATCTTTAACCAACCCCATCAAAACATTTTTGATATGATCTTTCCAGTCTGTGGCCATACATGCAGTATACCCATCTGTTCCGGCCTCAGTATGCAGGTTCGACAAATTGCCGTTTTTATCCTCCACAAACCACTCAGGATGCTGCCTGCTTACCTTTGAATATGGTTGCGCCGTTCCCAATGTCACCCAAAGACCCGGTTTCATACCCAGTTTTTTCATATGATCAAACACTGGTTTAAGGCCATTCGGAAATTTTTCGGTATTAGGTTCCCAATCTCCATGACACACCTGCCATCCGTCATCTATGATAAACTCTTCGACTCCACATTCTGCGGCAGCATCCGCCAATTCCATCACCAACTTTTCATCTATTTTAGTATAAAACGGAAACCATGTATTATACACGAACATAGGTTTTTTATCGAGTTTTTCAAACCGTATTCCCATATACTTGCGGGTATAATCGGCAACGGTAGTATTCATTACATCATATGGATTTTCAGGTCCGGAATAAAGAGCCGTAAACACCGCCGGGGCCGTAAAAGATTCGCCCGGAGCTATCCATTTTCGAAATGCATACGATTGATCAGGGTGTCGCAATCCTGCGGCAAGAGTACGTCCATCAACCAATGCTGAGGTGCGCTTTGTCACTCCGGGAGCTTCATTCCCTACGGCTATCCCTTTTTTGTTATCCATATCATGGAGCGTAATGAGAGGATCGTCCCAATCTCCGACATAAGGTCCGACATGTCTGTAACGGCCATAATATCTCATAGTCCAAGTCTCTCTTTCGGACCATCCGATTTGAAAATTTTCTACATCCAAAGCCTCAAGTTTCAAATTGGATTTACCCGAATTATAAAAAGAGATCACCTTTTTCACCAATGGCAACTCAGGATATGTAAAATAAGAAACCTTTACAATAAATTCAGGAGAGGTCTTACTTTTCAAAGTAAAAACCAGCCCCTTATCAGACAAATTATCGGTCGTATCCCGATAAGAGACATTCCACTCCGACCATCCGTCATATTTTTTGTCATTCACCATAAATGAAAATTCCTTCGCATCCGGTTTTATATAATTCTGATCACATCCCGCTTTGCCATAATTCAAGGATGAAAGTATGGTCCCATCTGCGACATTAAATTCTCGTCTTACAGTTCCATTATCCAGGATAACGGTTTCGGCACCGCTCGCCGTCAACAACGACATTATGCCACATATAAAAATTGCAAATAAAATTTTCTTCATCAGATTAATTGTTAGGTAAGTAAAAATCAATTTGGTTAAACATACACAAATTAATGCGTACATCCAACCCAATCAACATATTTTATGAACGGATAGAGAATAATTACTCTACCTCATCCTCTTTTTTCTTGCTATTGTAAGGCTTCATTATCCCCCGTTTAGAATCGCGAATGAAATTAATAATCAAATCACGTTCCATTGTTTGAGGCATTGTTTCTTCAACAATATTACATCCTTTGGAATATGCATACCCCGACTGGAATAAAACACGGAAAATTTCCTGAATTTCCGCAATTTTTTCATTACTGAAACCACGGCGGCGCAAACCGATAAAATTGGCTCCCACATACGAGAGAGGTGTATGCGAAGCTTTAACATAAGGAGGCACATCCTTACTTACAAGTGAACCACCTCCAATCATGGCATGTTCTCCGATACGGCTGAACTGGTGTACAGCGACATGTCCTCCCAAAATAGCCCAATCGCCAACAACAACTTCTCCCGCCAAAGAGACATTATTCACCAAAACACAATTATTCCCGACCTGGCAATCATGTCCGACATGTACATAAGCCATAATCAAGGTATTACTTCCGACGGTTGTTATACCTCTGGCAGCGGTACCTCTATTGACGGTAGCACACTCACGTATCGTTGTATTATCACCTATTTCGGCAATAGAATATTCACCTTTGAATTTCAGGTCTTGCGGCACGCCTGCCACAACAGCCGACGTATGTACCTTACATCCTTTTCCAAGACGGGCTCCATCCATCAGGGCAGCTCCGGGACCTATCCAACATCCGTCGCCAACAACGACATCTGAAGCTATATATGCAAAAGGCTCAACGGTGACATTTTCACCTATTTTAGCCCCCGGTGCAACATATGCTAAATTACTTATCATTTTATTACGGTATATTATTTATTTTTTGCAATCTGCGCCATAAGAACAGCTTCCGTAGCCAAAGTATCACCCACATAAGCACGAGCTTCCATCAAAACGATACCTCGACGTATAGGTTCCATAAGTTTCAATTCGAATTGAAGCGTATCTCCAGGAACGATTTTACGTTTGAAACGCACGCCATCTATTTTAAGAAAATACGTAGAATAATTTTCAGGATCCTTCAAGCTGTGCAGGGCAAGGATACCACCACACTGAGCCATCGCTTCCACAGTAAGCACACCCGGCATAACAGGTTCATTTGGGAAATGTCCCACAAAGAACGGTTCGTTCATGGTAACATTTTTTATTCCCACCACGCTGGTTTCATCCACATGCATTATCTTATCCACCAACAAGAATGGGGGACGGTGAGGCAGCATACTGCGGATCTGATTGATATTGTATACAGGTTCTGCATTGGGATCATATTTGAACTTAGGTTTTGCCAATCCACGTTTAATCTCCTTACGTACAAGTTTTGCAAATTCGGTATTTGCGAAATGGCCCGGTTTATAGGCAACTATACGACCACGAATACGCATTCCGACGAGGGCGAGATCCCCCATCATATCCAACAATTTATGACGTGCTGGTTCGTTAGGGAAACGCAATTTCAGATTATTGAGAAATCCATCGCTAATTTTAACATCTTTTTTATTGAACAGTTTAGACAAACGTTCAAATTCATCATCAGGAATCGGATTTTCAACTATTACAATAGCATTATCCAGATCACCACCTTTAATAAGATTATTCTTAATCAAAGGTTCGATCTCATGCAAGAACACAAATGTACGACATGGAGCTATTTCAGCAGGGAATTCAGAGACACGTTCCATACGTGCATACTGATTGCCCAGCACTTTAGAGTTAAAATCTATATTAACATTAATTGAAAATGCGTCATCGGGATATGCAGCTATTTCAATACCTTTACCGACATCATAATAAGATATTTTTTCGGTAATATCGAAATATTCTCTTTCAGCGTCCTGATCCACCACCCCTACTTTTTTGATAGCCTCGGTATATGCCAAGGCAGAACCATCCATAATAGGAGTTTCAGGGGCATCTATTTCTATAAACGCATTATCCACACCACAAGCCCACAGAGCTGCCATTATATGTTCGATAGTACTAACCCTTACTCCGTGTTTTTCTATTGTTGTTCCACGCGAAGTATCTACCACATAATCAGCCAAAGCTTCGACTTCGGGTTGATTGTCGAGGTCAATTCTTTTAAATCGGATACCGTTGCCGACAGGAGCTGCCATAACGGTCATATTAACACTTAATCCAGTATGCAACCCCTTTCCTTTGAAAGATATAGGAGCAGCCAGCGTTTTTTGATATTGCGACATAATAAATTATTTTGAGTGCAAAGGTATTAATTTTTTATAAAGAAATCTTACTTTTGCACAATATCCGTTATGAATAATCATGAATGAGCTGTCAAAAGCAAAAAAAACAGTGCCCGATCCAGGAGTACGACCACGCCCACGGCGCATATCCCTTCCTTTCGAAAAGCGCAAAACCGATCCAGGGACATGGTTTTATGAACATCGTGTAGGTATATGCGTAACAGTCATAGCTTATCTTATTTTCGGTATAATTTTTATCTCAGCCAAAATAGTTATATACAGGGAATCGCACCAAAATACCATTTTGATAGATCTGTCTGAGTTGGAAGAGCAGAAACAGGAGATTACTCCGGAGCAGATAAGACAGATGGAACAGGATTACAGTCAGGTTCTCAACCGTATATCCGATGAGAATGCAGTCAGGGAAAGCGACCGGAGCAGTTTGAGAGGTCAAGACGAACAGATTGATGCACAATCGGATGCGATAGCAGAAAAGTTGAGAGCCTCACGTGAAATGTATCAAAAGGGACTTAAAGAAGAACAGGATATACTTAATTCACGTCCTTCATCGGAATCGACAAAAGGGAAAGATGAAAAAACGGAAAGTGTAAGGGTAAAAGGTTCAGTAATGGTTTCGTTTTCTTTGGCCGGTCGAACAGGAGTATATCTTCACAATCCGGGATATCAGTGTGAAGGTGGAGGAACAGTCGTCATAGCTATTACAGTAAACCGTAATGGCAAAGTAACTGCTGCCAGCGTAAGTCAAAGTTCCAATACTTCTGATCCATGTATGACAGACCGTGCATTAGCTTCAGCCAAACGTTCCCGTTTCAACGCTTCGGCAACAGCACCCGACCGTCAACAGGGGACCATAACTTACCAATTTATACCACAATAAAAAATTTGTTTACCTTTGCCCCGAAATATTAATTGAATTACACAGTATATGTATAATCTATTAAAAGGTAAAAAAGGGTTAATTTTCGGCGCTTTGAACGAACAGTCAATAGCATGGAAAGTGGCTCAAAAGGCCTATGAAGAGGGGGCCGAAATAGTTTTGACTAACACACCTGTATCCATTCGTATGGGTAATATCGACCAACTGGCCGAAGAATGCAAGACAATAGTTATTCCGGCAGACGCTACGAAAGTTTCCGATTTGGAGAATCTGATCGACAAAACGATGGAACATTTTGGAGGTAAATTCGATTTCATTCTACATTCCATAGGTATGTCTCCCAATGTCAGGAAAGGACGTACATACGATGACCTCGATTATGATTTTCTGGCGAAGACGCTCGACATTTCAGCGATATCATTTCATAAGGTCATACAAGTTGCCCGCAAAAAAGATGCACTCAACGAATGGGGTTCCATCGTAGCATTATCATACATAGCGGCACAACGCACCATGTACGGATATAACGATATGGCAGATGCCAAAGCCTTGTTGGAATCCATTGCCCGCAGTTTCGGATATATATATGGACGTGAAAAACATATACGTATCAATACTGTTTCACAATCGCCTACTCAGACTACGGCAGGTAGCGGTGTATTAGGGTTGAACGACTTAATGGATTTTTCAGACAGGACATCTCCATTGGGCAATGCCAATGCCGATGATTGTGCCAATTATGTCATCACGTTATTCTCAGACTTAACCCGTAAAGTAACCATGCAAAATCTGTTCCATGATGGAGGATTTTCGAGTATGGGTATGAGCCGACGCGCTATGAAACTGTACGAAAAAGGGTTGGAAATAGAATACAGGGACATACAGAACAAAGCGAAAAAGAAATAATCTTAAACATACTTAAACCAAACTGCCAGGCCTCCTTAATAATAAAGGAGGCCTTTTTATTTACAATACATATATTTTAGAATATCTTGCGGGGAAAATAATTCAAAACTTTCAGAAGACAATCGTCATATATGATTCAATATAAAAATTATATTTTGTTGTTTTTATAATAAAAAAACAAATTGCGGATTCATCCCGTCTGAGCTTAAGGTATCAATATAACCGCAAAAGATGTCTTAAAATAATTATCCATCTCAAATTAAACTCAAACCATATATTTTATTCCCAAGTTTATTTGAAAGTAAATTCTAAATCACATTCGTATTGACATATTCTCAAGCATTTTATTTATTTACAAATCAATTAAAATATCCGATTTTTCCCTGCAATGTTACAAGTCCAAAGTAACAATCACCTAAAATCAAGTCTCCCTTCATAGTTCAAAATGTCGTCAAAAACATTAATTCACATGTTCCAATGAAAAATTGATACAATAAAGTCAAATTACTTGATAATTACCGTAGATACAGCGGGAAATCCCACAGCCCGATTTATCTCTTCGGGAAGAGCGCTGCGATGCATAAACAGTTCATTGCGAACAACCGACGACGTAACATAAACGAATAAACGGCCGCCACTCTTAACCTCCATTTTAGATGTATAAGAAGCAATAATACCTCCTACGATCTGCGGCCACACATCGGGGATCTTGGCTTCAGCAATTTTGCGAGCAATATTAGGAGTAGATGCGAAGAAATCACCCATTACATCTCCTATTCTTACAGGTTCTCGTCTTCTCATGGCACCATAATTACACTTTAGTAATCATTCCGTTGTCGACATCGAACAAGGTATACTCATGCCCGCTGTTTTCAAGTATCGAATTAAGGCGCACTTTATTACAGTCTGTAATAAATATCTGCCCGAATTTTTCTTCTCCTACAATAGCAATCAGTTGGGATACCCTGTCAAGATCGAGTTTATCAAAAACATCATCTAAAAGCAATATGGGTTTAGTTATATCCCTTGATTTAAGTATATCGTATTGAGCCAATTTTAAAGCTATTAAAAAAGACTTCTGCTGCCCTTGTGACCCATATTTTCGAAGAGGATATCCGCCGATTTCCATAACCAAATCATCTCGATGTACGCCTCCCGCAGTATATTGATTGATACGGTCGCGCTGCGCATTACGGCGCAATATCTCATCAAAAGCAACTTCATTCAACTCGCTTTTATATACGAGATTAATATCCTCCTTATCCTGAGACAATACCTTATAATATTCTACCACTATCGGTAAAAGTTCATTTACCAACGCTTTCCTTTTTTCATATATCAGTTCAGCGACAGGCTGCAGTTGCATATCGAATACATCCAGCATATCGTCAAACCCTCGCACATCCTGCCTTTTCAGCAAACTATTACGTTCTCCAAGCAACTGGTTATATTTCACCAGTGCCGCCAAATAATCATTGTCGTATTGCGAAATAAAACTGTTAATATAACGTCTACGTTCCTCTCCCGATTCGTTTATCAGCATCGTATCCGAAGGAGACACCAAAACTATCGGTATTAATCCTATATGATTTGAAAATTTATCATATTCCTTACCGTTACGACATACTTTTTTGGTATGGCTGCTGCGCTTATATGAACAAAGTATATTCTCTGTACGCTGATTCTCCGACAAATATATCCCATTAATCATAAACGAATCTGTACCGTGTCGTGTCGACTGCGAATCAGTAAGATTGAAAGCGCTTTTACACATCGACAGATAATACACCGCATCCAAAAGATTAGTTTTACCAGTACCATTGTCTCCTGTAAAACAGTTGATTCGGGGAGACAAATCGAGTTGTGCCTCTTCTATATTTTTAAAATTAATAAGTGAAATTCTCTTCAGATACATATCGGAGTCGATTATTTCTCAAAGGTACGTATGTATTTTACAAATAAAAAGTGTGCAATAGTTTTAATTTAGTTAAAAATAGTTACTTTTGTAGCCAAATCAAATTTACTAACAGATTATGGCACAAAAAAATCATAAAAAGGAAGATCCCGAAGTAGCAATTCAGTCGGCTATCGGCAACACTGAAAATTTCATTATGAAAAACGGACGCACACTTCTTACAATACTTATAGTTATAGTTGTGATCGTCGGCGGTTTTTTCGGTTACAAATATTTCATTTCAGTACCTCGTTCTGAAAAAGCGTCTGCAATGATGTATGTTGCGCAACAACAGTTCGCAGCAGACTCTACGGATCTTGCATTGAACGGTGATGACAATTTTGACGGATTCCTGACGGTAGCTGAAAAATATGGTTCCACACCTGAAGGAAATCTTGCAAAACATTATGCAGGAATTTGCTATTTGAAATTGGGTGACTACGAAAAAGCTCTTACCTATTTAAAAAAATACAAAGCTGTAAAAGGTATCCCTGGTGAGATCGTAAACGCACAAAACTTGGGCCTGCAGGGAGATGCTTATGCAGAAATGAATAATTATCAGGAAGCAGCTGCAATGTATGACAAAGCTGTCTCGGCAAGTGACAATACTCTTACAGCCCCATATTATCTGAAAAAGGCCGGTATGGCTTATGAAAAACTGGGGGACAATGCAAAAGCATTGAAAGCATACAAGAAAGTAGCTTCCGACTATCCGACAAGTCTTGAAGCCCGTGACATTCAGAAATATGTAGGTTACCTGGAACAATTACAGTAAACGAGCATGTC
>CASFSC010000182.1 GCA_949296995.1 uncultured Alistipes sp.
CTGCGTCATGCTACTGAAATGGCGATAGTAAATGCAAACTACATGGCATCGGCATTCAAAAAAGATTTCAATATACTTTACACCGGAGAACACGGACGTGTAGGTCATGAAATGATTCTCGATTTGAGAAATTTCCGCAAGGATTACGGCATTGAGACAGCCGACATTGCACGCCGTTTGATGGATTACGGCTTCCATGCTCCTACCCTTTCGTTCCCTGTTCATGAAACATTCATGATTGAACCTACGGAAAGTGAGCCTAAAGATGAGTTGGATCGTTTTATCGAAGCCATGCAAACCATAAAAAAAGAGTGTGAAGAGATAGCCTCAGGCAATGCAGACAAGGAAGACAATGTATTAAAAATGGCTCCTCACACTGCGGAAGAACTTATTTCTGACAGTTGGGCACATAACTATCCACGAGAAAAAGCAGCCTATCCATTGCAATGGATACGGGAAAATAAATTCTTCCCGTATGTATCTAAGATAGACAATGGTTACGGTGATCGTAATTTATGTTGTACATGCGGCATTTTATATGAAAAATGACAAAATATACGTTAATAATTATATAAACAGAAAAAAATCAAGAAAATGAAAATTGGAGATAAGACATTCGTGGCTCTCAGCTACCAGCTTACAGTCGACGGAGAATTGGTCGAAACAGTAAAGGCAGATGCGCCACTGCAATTTATATACGGTGCGGGTCAATTATTGCCAGCCTTTGAAAAAGAGATAGAAGGACTTGGCAAAGGTGACAAATTCAAATTCACGCTTACTCCTGAAAACGGATATGGAGAAATCATCAAGGAGGCAATTTTGGATTTGAACAAAGAAGTCTTCATGATAGATGGCAAAATCCAAGAAGGACTTTTAGAAGTAGGCAATCAACTGCCAATGAGCGACAATCAGGGTAATCGTCTTGTAGGAGTAGTAAAAGCAGTTAACGATTCTACTGTAACAATGGACTTTAATCATCCCATGGCAGGCAAGACACTGAATTTTGAAGGAGAAGTTGTTGAGGTACGCGAAGCTACCGATGAAGACCTTATGCATGGGATGCATGCAGCTGGAGGATGTGGTTGCGGATGTGGTTGCGATGATCATGGCTCATGCGGATGTGATGATGCAGGCTGTGATTCAGGTTGCTGCGGTAAATAACAAACTGCGGACACTCATAAAAAACAGATTAAAACATAAAAGCGTAGCGAATAAAATAAAAAATATTCGTTACGTTTTTTTATATCTCACCAATTAAAATTATAGCTTACCCCTAAAAAATAGATCTATACAAAAAATTAATACAACAATTTCAAGCTTCAAATATAATCGCTCGCAAATTTTTGTAAAAATGTTAATTACAAGGTCATATCGTATAAAAAGATCGTAACATCCACTCTCCCCATAGATTACATATCTCATTCAGGAGCTACCTCTGACACAATCCAATCAAAATAACAAATCACACCCCAATATTTTCACGACCTTTTTGCTCGGTTTCGTAATATTTACACCACGGCTTCAATCCACACTCTCCACATTTAGGTTTACGCGCCAGACATACATATCTTCCATGCAAAATAAGCCAATGATGTGCCACCGGCAAGATATCGGCAGGGAAATATTTTTCGAGTTGCATTTCACTCTGCAGAGGTGTTTTCGCCCCAACAGTCAATCCTAACCGAGCCGCCACCCGAAACACATGTGTATCGACAGGCATAACAGACTTGTTGTAAAGCACGACCCCCATAACATTGGCAGTTTTGCGCCCAACCCCCGGAAGACGTTGAAGGGCATCTATATCAGACGGTATCTCGCCATTGAACTCTGACATAACCATCCGAGACATACCAAGAAGATTCTTAGCCTTATTATTTGGGTATGAAATACTCTTAATGTAAGTATATATCTCTTCAGCCGTGGATTCCGACATAGCTTTAACAGTGGGAAAACGTTCAAACAAAGCCGGGGTAGTCATATTGACCCGTTTATCAGTACACTGTGCCGATAATATAACTGCCACCAACAATTCATAAGGATTTTTATAATGCAATTCACTCTGAGCCGCAGGCATATTAGCCTGAAACCATTCTGTTATATATTTGTATCTGTCCGCACGTTTCATAATATCTCTACAATATATTTATTTCTGCAATATAATTTTAAAGATAACGTTTTATCTGCACTTTTCACCTGTAAAATATATTTTTGAAGCACTTTTTTATACCTTTGTTATTATAGATGGGAAACGTATGATATTTTCGAAAGACAAAATAGATAAATTGCAACAGTTCATTAATGGAACCCCAAAAAAGATTGTTCTGTTGGCACACACTAATCCTGACGGAGATGCAATAGGAGCTGCTCTTGCATGGCGCCGTTATCTCGAAAGATTGGGGCACACTACTATGTGCATCGCTCCCAATAGATACCCATACTTTTTGGAATGGATGCGGGACATCCCATACATAAATGTGTTCAAAGAGGATACCGAAGGGAAAATGGCGAATTTCATCAGTAAAGCAGATCTTATCTTTTGCATGGATTTCAACCAGATAAACCGTCTGGAAGGATTATCGGATACAGTATCCGCATCTTCCGCCCCGACTATTCTCATCGACCATCACCTTAATCCACCTCAGGAAGAGTATGATTTGGTATTTTCCGATCCATCAGCCTCGTCTACATCTTATATAGTCTATAATTTAATTGTCACGCTTGCCAGTGAAGAGGCTTTGGATTATCCTATGGCTGAATCGCTTTATGTGGGTTTTATGACCGATACCGGCAATTTCAGTTTCAGTAATCTCACGGCCGACCTTTTCCGAGCAGTAGCAGTACTTATCGACAAAGGAATAAATGTTCCTACCATCAACAGTGCCGTATATAACAACTTTTCAGAAGGACGCGTAAGATTATTGGGATATCTGCTTAACGACAAAATGGTTACATTGTTTGAATACGGCGTAGCATATATGGCTCTCACCGAAGAAGAGATGCGTCGTTTCAATTTTAAAGCCGGTGACAGTGAAGGATTTGTCAATTACCCTTTAACCATACGGGGATTGAATATGTCGGCCATGTTCAGTGAACATAAAAATTTCATCCGCATATCTTTCCGTTCAAGAGGAAATGTCGATGTAAATGTTTTTGCGCGTCGTTATTTCAATGGAGGAGGACATCGTAATGCCGCTGGTGGTAAATCATTCCTGTCAATGGATGAAACCATCAAGAAATTTAACGCAGCCATCACAGAATATTTCGGTGATGCCAGCAGCAACGGCAATATAATTCCTCCGGACGTTATACCGTAATTTTCAACTTTTTAGTTTTATCTTTATAAAACAGAGCCTACATCACTTTGACTTAAAATAGTGAGGCATACTTCTTTTATGCCTTTAATCCTTAATTATAGGATACCAGGCTGAATCAAACAAAACGGGACACACCTGCCTATTAAACAAAGGACAAAACTAAAAAGTTGAAAATCGACAAACATCCTCTATTTCAGTCCGAGCTGTTCTTCCAGATATTTTTTTATACCATGTTCCATGGAGTGGCGATGATAATCCGCGATATGGGTTACCCAGTCGTTTTCAGTCTGATCGCCACTGCGTGAACGATTAAATTCACATATCGCCTTATCATAATCCATAATGGAGGGAAGTATATCTTTATCTTGAGAATAGTGATTTTTATAAATCACTGTATCAACCGGTAATTTAGGTTTCAAATCAGGCATCTCACGCCCATAACCTATGGCCAAACCGCAAACTATCGAAACTCCTTTGGGCAAGCCTAATATTTCGGATACCTTTATGGGATCAGCTGTGCGGATATACCCTACGCAACAGGTTGCCAAACCTTGAGCTTCTGCAGCAATAAGCGCACTCATCATAGCCTGGGATGCATCGATTACACCCACCGTATATCCATCGATAGTAGATGCAAAGTCAGGAGCTTCAGCCCCTTTTGCAGCATTAGCAATTTTCAATTTATGATAATCGACACAGAAAACCATAAATACTGCGCATGTTTTAATCTGTTTCTGACCTGTAATAGTCCATAACTCCTCTTTCAAATTCTGATCATCTATTACAATAACAGAAAATTGCTGTCCATTATAACTAGTAGGAGTATTTCGTATAGCTTCGTATATGAAATCAAGCTTGTCTTGTTCTATTGCCTGTCGTTCATACCTGCGAATTGAACGACGTTCGAGGAGGGTCTCCTTAACACTTTTCATGATATTATGTTTTAATCGTTATATATAATTATATTAAAATAAATGGCAGCTCTTATATGAAACAATGTTTCATATCCTTCAAATATAATGGAATATCAATATATTTGAAAACAAAAAAGCGGCCATATTAAGACCGCTTTTAGAAAAATTAAATTTAAATATCTCCTTACGCAGAAATTTCTTCTCCCAAACTTTGCCATACAAGTGCAGAAGCTCCCAGTACAGCGGCATTTTTACCATCAATACCTGAAGGAAGAACTTTAACTTTGTTACGGAAGATATCGAGCATGTGTTGCTCCATATATTTTTTAGTTGGGTCTATGATATATTTTCCTGCTTTTGCCAAACCTCCGAAAAGGAAAATTGCTTCAGGGCTTGTAATCGCAACAGCATCAGCAAGAACTTCGCCTAACAATTTTCCCGTATATTCATACGCTTCGATTGCCAAAGGATCGCCATTAAGGGCTGCCTTAGTAATCATTTCGGCAGTAAGGTCATCATAGGATATACGGCGGAATTCACTATCTTTCGTGTGGTCAGCAAGAAGTTTGAACACTGTACGTTTAATACCTGTCGCAGATACGTATGTTTCAAGGCAACCTCTACGGCCGCAACCGCATATACGTCCTGCTCCAGTACGGTTTACTGTAACGTGTCCCAATTCTCCGGCAAAACCATCGTGTCCGTAAATCAGTTTACCATCTGCAACAAAACCACTTCCCAAACCGGTACCCAAGGTTACAACAAGGAAGTTTTTCATACCTTTTGCACCACCATAAACCATTTCACCTACAGCTGCCGCATTAGCATCATTAGTGATAAGTACAGG
>CASFSC010000183.1 GCA_949296995.1 uncultured Alistipes sp.
ACTTTCTCTCAAAACTCAAACTGATGAATATCAGTACACAAAACACACACCTTAAAAATCATCCATACAGACAAAAATTTCATTTTAAACCAATTACAAATAAAAAACTCTTTCCACGTATGGAAAGAGTTTTTGTTACTATTCTTTTTCAAAGTAACTCACATAATGGGATATCAGGTACATTAAACTACCCATTACCGAAGTGACAATCTCTAAATTCACAAATATACAAATACGGAATAAATTATCTGTAAATTCCAGATTTATAACGCTTTTCTTGGGTAGAATACTTTCTTTTCATTTATCAGGAATATAACTGCAATGACAGCAGCCAATGAATCAGATACGGGGATAGCAAACCATATACCCGTAAGTCCGAACCATTCTGAAAACAGATACAGAGATGGGATTAAAAATATCACCTGTCTGGATAAACTCATAAATATAGATTGCTTAACCTTACTTATCGACATGAAAAAATTAGATACGACAATCTGAAATCCGACTAACGGCAATACAATATTTGCAATTCTAAGTCCTGTAGCAGCCATTTCAGACAAGGAATCATCAGATGTAAAAGCTCCAACGAGTAATTTAGGAAAAATCTCACAACAAGCCCACCCAATGACCATAATAACAGACGACACTTTTATTGTAAGTTTCAAAGTGTCTTTCATACGTTTGGTTTTTTGTGCGCCATAATTATAACCAATAATAGGCTGCATTCCCTGACATAGTCCCATAACAGTCATAACGACCAATATACCGTAACTGTTAACTATACCGAATGCTCCTATGGCCAAATCGCCCCCATATATTACCAAACGATTGTTCAAAATAATGTTTACAGCACTGGCAGCTACATTCATAAGAAATGGAGCCAATCCGATAGAAACTATATTGCGAATTATGAATCTCTTAGGTCTGAAACATTTGAATTCGAAATGGACAGCATGTTTTTTATTGAAGAAATGGCTCAAAACGAATATTGCACCCGCAGCCATCGAGATAACCGTTGCAATCGCCGCTCCCTGTATTCCCATACCGAACCCGAATATCAATATCGGGTCCAATATTACATTGGCAGCGACCCCGATAAGGATGGTATACATGGATTTTTTAGGATATCCGGCAGATCTCATCACGCCACTAAAGCTGTAACTCAAATTAGTAAGGAAACTGCCAGGGATAACGATATTCAGATATTTTTCAGCGTATGGTATTGTTTGTTCACTACCACCGAAAGCGACTAAAATATCATTCATAAATATCATTGAAACCGTAATAAGTATTGCCGATAAAACGAACGTCAAAATAAACGCATTTCCAAGAATATTACGGGCCCACTTAATATCTTTCATTCCAAGCACGATCGACATACGTGTTGAAGCGCCGACTCCGATAAGCGTTCCGATAGCCGCGACTAAAGTCATCAGAGGGAATGTCAAAGCGAGGCCAGAAATTGCGACTGCCCCTACACCTTGTCCGATAAAAATACGGTCTACAATATTGTAAAGGGATGTAGCCACCATACCGATGATGGCAGGAATGGAATAATCCAGTAACAAGCGTCCGACTCTCTCCGTACCCAATTTTGCAGTTGCCGCATCTACTACTACTTGTTTACTCATACACATTAATCTATTGCGTTGCAAAGTTACCTCAATTATGTTTAAAATAAAAATCAAGATAATCTACCAAACGAAAAAAAACGTATATTTATACGTTATTAAAAATACAGATCTATGAAGAAACTTATATTTACCGCAGCATTCGTCTGCTGCACTTTTTTACTGGCTTCGGCACAGAGCAGTCAGATTTTTGAAACGCGTACTGTCAAAAGTGACATTTTGAAAATGGACCGCAAATATTCTATTTATTTGCCAGCAGGGTACAACGAGAGCGATCAAAGCTATCCAGTACTTTACCTTCTGCATGGTTCAGGCGATGATCACACCGGATGGGTACAATTCGGTCAAGTACAACACATAGCCGACAAGACGATAGCAGAAGGCAAGGCCGGTCCGATGATCATCGTCATGCCTGATGCCAATACGGGAGTAAAAGGCTATTTTAATGCTATGGATGGTAATTTCAATTATGAAGACTTTTTCTTTAAGGAACTGATTCCACACATAGAAAAAACATACCGTGTTCGCAGTGAGAGACGTTACCGCGCTGTTGCAGGACTCTCCATGGGTGGGGGAGGAACCATATTTTATGCGTTGCACCATCCTGACATGTTTGCAGCAGCAGCTCCTTTGAGTGCAGCAACCGGGAATTGGGATGTCGAAGAATTGGATATGTCAAAGGTTAAAGAAAAACTAAATCCTGAAGTTAAGTCTAAACTATCGGACAAACAGATTAAAGATTATCTGAACCGTCACAGCATTGAAGGATATTACACTAATGCAACTCCAGAAGAACAAGCCAAGATAAAAAATATACGTTGGTACATAAGCTGCGGCGATGATGATTTCCTATATGAAGGCAACAGTAGAATGCACATTTTATTCCGCAAGTATGAAATTCCTCATGAATACCGTGTAAAAGATGGAGGTCATACATGGACATACTGGCGCATGGAACTGCCTTTAGTGATGGAATTTGTATCCAAATCTTTCATGCAGTATTAGTTAACACTTTATATTGTGCATGTTTTTATAATGCAGAGCAGTCGTATTATGCGATACACACTGTTTGAATTATGGAAAATATATTAGCATAATGTTGACTTTGGTTTATTTATTTACAAACAAAGCAATATAATCTGGGAACATCACACATAAAAACAGATTCAAAAATCTGACATATAATTCACTGCCAAACATGTGGGTAATATAATGACATCTGATAATAACATATTGACATATAAATTCCATTGGAGTGTAGAAATAATAGTTATTACATTTATAGGTTTATCTATTGTCATAGGGTGTTTAACCTCCATGTTTTACAGCAACGCAGTACCGTCATACCTGAAATGGATTATAGGCTGTGTGGTTATTTTACCTGTTTTATATATTGCCACATGGATACCTATTAATCTAAGTGCGAATACGACTCATATAATTTTACATAAATTAATAGGTAAGATTACAATACCCATAGGAGAAATCACTTCAGTTCAAATAATTGACAAAAGTATGATTTCCAACTCTATCAGACTCTTTGGGAGTGGAGGAGTTTTCGGATATCTTGGTAAGTTCAGAAATAGACTTCTTGGAAATTATATAATGTATATAACCGAACGTAAAAATTTAATATTAATAAAAACGCACAAAAAAACTTATATATTTAATTGCAAAGACCCAGACTCGTTAATATTGTGTGTCAATTATAAAAACTATTAATTATAAAAAATAGCGAACTTTTATTAGTTCGCTATTTTATTACATACATGAATTATATCTTTATGTAATTAAAAATTGTGATTTTATGCATTATAATCTTTATCTCTCTATTTATCATTTAGTATATTCACCAACCTGGGGCATAATATAACCCAATATAGACTCTGTTTATATAAACAACTAATTCAATCTTGATACTATATCGGAACACTATACGTTAAATACGATTTTGCATTTTTATTCTCAATGTACAAAATATTATAATCTCCTTTTACAACTCATTGCCATAAATATCTTTTTATTATATCTATAAAATTGTACATCATTCTATTATATTGGGCAAATTGACACTATTGTAATCTGCTTTTTAATGATTATTTTTACAAAAAATAGAACAATGAATCGACAAACAATAAAAATTACACTGCTATCATTTTTATGCACCATAATATTGTTTTCTGCACAGGCATCGGGGTTTGTACAGGGACGGATCTACCTTAAAGACGGTCGGGTGGTCGAATGCGCCGAGAAGGACCGCATAAAACTTCCCAAGCACTCACAGGATGTCAAGCTCCTGCGACGTGCCTTCTACAAGGACAAGAGCAAGGAGATCTACCGATTCGAGGAGATCGACTCGATTGTCTGCTGGCACGCCGCATCGCCCCAACATCTGCGCAAATTCATCCCGGCGCCGAATATCGGCTGGCTGTGGGTCTATATGGAGACCCCTTATATCGGCGCGTATGTTTACTCCCAAAAAGGTTATGGTATTGACAATAATGGAGGAATAGAGGTATTGGTAAAACTGCGGTCTCTCAGCCGTTCACGGACAACCTACTACCTGCGCAAGACGGGCGACAGTGAATTTTATGATGTCGGTTCGGCCAGTCGGAATGCCAAAAACATTTTCCGGGAACGGATTGCAGCATACATCTCCGATGACCCGGAATTAGCTGAAATTATACTCCAATCCGATAGTAAAAACCGCAGCAAAACCATCCTGAAACTGAACGATTATAATCCGACAAATCATTAAAATTACAATAGCTATGAAACATCTTTTCCTTTGTATGTTAACTATGGCGACTGTTTTCGGAACAATTATCAGCGCCGAAGCCAAAGATCCGGAAGATGCCGAATCGGATCACGTAATCGTCACGCTCAAGTCGGGCGAAAAGGTCGATTGTTATGTTCATCGTGGGTGGCATGCGGAAAATTCCATGTTCAAGAAAGAGAACTTTTCGTTCAAAGTCACCAAGACACCCGACGATACGGAGCCAATTGAATATACGGCTGATGATGTCGTAAGCATTGACTACGTCGAAGTGACCGAAAATCACCCGGACGGTCTTCGTTGGGAGTCGCGTCCGCTTGCCAAGCCCAATTTCGCAAGTCGTTACAATACCATGCAGCGGCTGTTTTGCGTGAATAAGGTGGGACAGAATGCCACGACATACTGGTGGAAAATATGGGTTTCTTCAGGAATAAACGGTATGAGCAGATCTCTTCAGACCAACTACGGCATTCGTTTTCACAACGATCCCGAAGGAATTGTTTATCCCTACATGCTGGTCAATTCGGTATTGATGAAGGACAAATATCCCGGGCTGCAGGAGTTCTGCAAGAAGTGGTTCAAGGGCCCCGAGGGCAAGGTACACAATAAGGAAGCAGATGAGAACGACTCCTGGATTCTCGACATGTACGATGCTTATTTGGAACAAATGGGAGACGCTGCAGCCGATCTACCAAAACCGATTACTGACAAGAAAAAAGCCGATAAGTAATTATATCTCTTTTCTGATGTGCGTAATATAGGACTACACTCACTATAAAAACCACAAGAAATAACTATAATCTGGTTTTGAGTTCTGCGACCGGGGACACTTTTTGGCGTCTGCCGTCTCGTGGAACTTTTTTTGATTTGTCTATAACTGGGGATGAGTTTTTTTCGCCGAAAAAGAACATATAAATAATTTTGAATATCGAGAAATATACAAACTCAAATCTATATTTTTTATTCAGCAATAATAGCTTTTCATGGCTTATTATGAAACTGAATGAAAATATTTTCCAAAGTTTTTTTGAATAGTTAGAAACAATACACTGTTAACATCGATTTAAATTAGCCGTGTAAGGTTAATTATAATAAATAGCCATGAAGATCCGAATTCGAATATATGGAACATTGATTCTGCTGATAATCTTTGTTATATCCTGTTCGAAACAGGGGGCTCCGGAATCTCCGGCGCCTAAACGCGATAATGTCGTATTAATCGGCGACGAAACTTCTCGTGACTTTCCACCTGAAGGTGGTACGTGGCATATAGATTTCACTGCCTCGACTACATGGACCGCCGAACAGGTCATCCCGATCGCCGTACAGTGGTATCACTTCACCCCGAGACAGGGCAAGGCCGGAGCCGGAAGTGTGACCGTCACCGTGCTGCCCAACACCACGGATAAACCTCGCAATGCCGAAATCCGAATTACAGCAGGGAAAGCCGAACAGATCGTGACCATCACCCAACAAGCAGGTCATGTCGAACTATCGACTGAAACAGAAGTGCGGGTTTTCCTTGAACGCCTCTACCACGATACCGACGGCGAAAACTGGCGGTTCAATGCCAACTGGTGCAGCGACAAGCCTATCTCCGAATGGGACGGTGTACGCTACGAAAATGGAATGCTGAGCCTTTGGCTCGGCGAAAAGTACCTCAAGGGGCAAATAGACTTCTCGGGATGTACGGCGCTCGTCGAGTTGCGCTGTGCCAAAAACAACCTCACGAAAATCGACGTATCAGGTTGCTCGCTGCTCAAGGAGATCGACTGCACCAGCAATGAAATCACCGAACTGAACGTCTCGGGGTGCTCATCACTCGACAGGTTGCTATGCGGATACAACCAGCTGACGCACCTCGACCTTTCGTCCGTTCCTTCGCTGACTTACCTCAAATGCAAGTACAACCGGATTTCGGCAATCGACATCTCGGCATGTCCCTGGATTGCAACGCTTGACGTGGCCGGGAATGTTCTTTCGACCCTGAACGTAGTCGGCCGCATGGAATTACGCGACCTCTACTGCTACGAAAACCACCTTACGCAACTCGACCTCTCCGGGTGCGAATGGCTTTATCTGGTCAACTGCGGAACGAACCGACTGACCGAACTCAATGTCACCAGATGCAGTCGCCTTTCAGATCTCTATTGTTACGACAATCGTCTCGAACAACTCGACCTGAAGGATTTCCGGCAACTCACCCAGCTGGATTGCTCGGACAAC
>CASFSC010000184.1 GCA_949296995.1 uncultured Alistipes sp.
TTCATCCATCGAGAGGCGTTTACCATTTTTCATATCGAAATTAAGGTAACTGCCTATAGTAATTCCATGTGCTCCTCCCGTATAATAATACGCTTGCAAATATACGGAATAAATTCCATCTTTTTCGCAGTAGTCACCTTCCGATATTATTTGATATGGCATATGAGCTATGACGGTATCCGTCTGTTTTTCGGCCAAGAAAGAATTTATTGCTTCGGAAAGAGTCTTGCCTTCATATTCATCCCTATTTTCGCCACATAATCCAGACTCAAGAGTACTTAATACAGCATTATTTATAGAATCTGCAACGGCTCCTCCATGAGCAACAGGATATGTCATAGCTACGCTATCGGTACCATTGGCAATAGTTACATTTCCCAAACTCCAGGATGTAACCCCATTTTTATTTCCAGAACATCCGGCCATCGCACATGCAATCAGAATCACAAGTAACTTTTTCATAACCACCATTTACAATTAAAAACATTAAACTTTATCACTTAATAGCAGTGACGATAATTACAAAACTTAAATATAATACATTATGAGCTCAAACCTTTATTCATAAGATACATTGCAATATGATCGGCAATATATTCATCGCTTACTTTATCTCCATCGATAATTAATTTCGCCTGCATATAATAAGGGTCCCTTTTTTTCAAGTTTACCGATATATAATCTACAAGTTCTTCCTGCGTTTTATCTTTTATCAAAGGACGCTTGTCCTTACAATACTCAAGTCGGGCAGCCAATTTTTCCGCACCCATCTTAAAATAAATGGTAAGCCCACTTCGGTTCATTACATCCATATTATCGAAAAAACAGGGAGATCCACCTCCTGTCGCAACAATAGCATCTGTCTTCTCCGAAATATTTTTCAGAACCTCTTTTTCCAACAGACGAAATCCCTCTTCTCCCACATCGGCAAAAACTTCGCCGACACTTTTACCTGCCACCCTGATAATTTCAGAATCCATATCGATAAAATCCATCCCCAAACGGCGGGCAAGTTTCCTGCCGATAGAGCTTTTCCCGCATCCCATATATCCTACCAGATACACCAACATATCTAAAACAATTCTCCTTGTGAAGGCATATCCTCCGTATTACCATCTTCAGTAACTACATCGACATCTGTAGCTATCATTCCCATATTATCTTCATTCTCATCAGACTCATTATCTTCTAAAGGTTCTTTCTCATAAGGTTCTCCGAAAGTAAGTTTACCTACATCTAAAGTAGTTACACGTTTACCTTTAGCTCGATGACTCTTAATACCGATAAATTCATCCACATCTATTTCATCAGCAGGTCGACCGCTGTTACGGCCTCCATATTCCACTACTAAACGAGGATATTTATCAATGCTCATGGCCACTATATATGAATCTGGATTTTCATCTACAAAAGCCTGCATTTTATCACTCGGTTCAGCGATGAAACGTTTTACATAATAATATTGCTGATCTGCATCGTAATAGACAACGGAATATATTCTCGAACTATCATACTTTTCTACACGCATGGTGTCTTCGGTAAAATGCAAGCCCAAATCGTATCCGGCAGTACAATACATTCCTTTGGTCGTCATTATTAAAATTTTATCGTCACCAGCAAATTCACCCAACAACTGACCGCGTCCATCCGCATTCAAACGGCGTATTTCATCGTCATACCATATATTCTGCCCTGCCAACGTTGATACACCGCGCTCTTTAAGAACGATTTTATGGATTGCATATCGGGAGAATAGATTCCCCTGAGACTGTCTTCCCTTAATTGCTAAATTTCCAAAGTTAAGATCTACTATAAGTTTCTTAAGACGAGGTCGAGGCTTGAAATATATTTTCAACACCTCTGCTTCCCCGTTAGGATTTACACTCATATAGAGTATTTCACTCTTGGGAGTACCCTTGGTCAAATCATACTCTTTATCTCGCGTAATTCCCTTAATCGCACAACGTTTCATCATGATAGGACCATTACGTCCATCCCTGTACATAACATTGTAAATCGTACGTTCATCGTTACGTTTAAATACACCGATATACTTGATATCTTTTGCAAAAAACGCTTTATCCTGAACCTTCGTAATTATATATTTACCATCTTTGGTTATTACTATAACATCATCTATGTCAGAACAATCGCATACGAATTCTTCCTTTTTCATGGCCGACCCGATACCAAAGAAACCTTCAGCCCTATTTACATATAGTTTGGCATTGGCAACAACAACTTTGGTCGCCTCAATTGAATCAAAACTGCGAAGTTCTGTTTTACGTATACGACCCTTACCATATTTATCCTTTATGCGGGTAAAATATGAAATTGCATACTCCGTAAGATGTGCCAGATTATTTTTTACTTCACTTATCTCTCTTTCGATATCTTTGATATGTTCATCTGCTTTAAATGCATCGTATCTGGAAATACGTTTGATCTTTATCTCCGTAAGACGTATTATATCGTCCTGCGTAACCTCCCGACGAAGTTTCGGCTTAAACGGATCAAGACCTTTATCTATTGTCGACAAAACAGACTCCCATGTGGTACACTCCTCGATATCATGATAAATTCTCTCTTCGATAAAAATACGTTCCAACGAGGAAATATGCCAATCCTCTTCCAACTCATCCAGGCGTATTTCCAACTCCCTGCCCAAAAGATATTTGGTATGTTCCGTATTGCGTCGCAAAATCTCACTGACCCCAATAAAGTGAGGCTTGTCATCCATAATAACACATGAATTGGGAGAAATGGAGATCTCGCAATCACTAAATGCATAAAGAGCATCGATCGTTTTATCCGACGATTCATCATTACTTACATGGATAATGATCTCTACCTTATCCGAAGTATTGTCATCGACTTTCTTTATTTTGATTTTACCCTTATCGTTGGCTTTAATTATTGAATCCTTGATAGATTCTGTCGTTGTCCCGTAAGGTATTTCGGTAATTGCCAGAGTACGTTTGTCAATTTTATTGATTTTGGCACGCAGTTTCACACTTCCTCCACGCAGACCGTCATTGTAACGCGATACATCGGCCAACCCTCCTGTCGGAAAATCAGGATATAATTCAAACTCTTCCCCTTTCAGATGAGCAATACAAGCATCTATAAGTTCATTGAAATTATGAGGCAATATCTTGGAAGCCAATCCCACAGCGATACCTTCAACACCCTGAGCTAGCAACAATGGAAACTTAACAGGCAAAGTCACCGGTTCCTGATTACGTCCATCGTAAGAGAACATCCACTCCGTAGTTTTCGGATTAAACACCACGTCAAGTGCAAATTTTGAGAGACGGGCCTCGATATATCGCGGAGCCGCTGCACTATCACCGGTAAGAATATTTCCCCAGTTACCCTGACAATCTATCAACAGATCTTTCTGTCCAAGTTGAACCAACGCATCACCAATGGATGCATCTCCGTGAGGATGGAACTGCATGGTGAAACCGATAATATTAGCCACTTTATTATAACGTCCGTCATCCATCCGTTTCATCGCATGGAGTATACGTCTTTGTACAGGTTTCAGTCCATCTTCAGCGTGAGGAACGGCTCGTTCCAGAATGACGTAAGATGCATAATCCAAAAACCAATCCTTATACATTCCGGTAAGTTTACGCTTACTGGCTCCATCGCCTGTAAGTTGACCGAATTTACCTTGTCCGGACGTAGCTATCTTATCTTGTTCCTGTTCTGTATTATTATCTATCTCGTTACTCATATTTTCAAGTATCCTTAACAGTTAGCGCAGTCTATCCGTCGCAAAATTGAAAAACAATTTACAAATATTAACCAATATGTTACTTACCTACTTACCCTATATCAAATCTTCGACATAATCTGCCTCTATGCGCAGATTATTTATAATAAAACCCTGACGATCATTCGTATTTTTACCCATATAGAATTCCAACAAATCGTGAACCGGATCCTCTTTCGTCATACGCACCTTATCAAGACGCATACCCTCTCCGATAAAATCTTTAAATTCATCCGGAGATATCTCCCCAAGTCCTTTAAATCGGGTAATTTCCGGATTGGAACCCAATTTAGCAACCGCCTTTTGACGTTCTTCCTCACTGTAACAATACAAAGTCTCCTTCTTGTTGCGAACCCTGAAAAGAGGCGTTTGCAATATATACAAATGTCCCCTATGTATGACATCAGGGAAAAACTGCAAGAAAAACGTCATTATCAACAATCTTATGTGCATACCGTCGACATCAGCATCCGTCGCTATTATAACTTTGTTGTAACGAAGATTATCCATATCCTCCTCTATATTGAGAGCTGCCTGCAAAAGATTGAACTCTTCGTTCTCGTAAACTATTTTTTTTGTCAGTCCGTAACAGTTCAAAGGTTTCCCTCTCAAGCTGAATACCGCCTGCGTATTAACATCACGCGACTTAGTTATCGAACCACTTGCAGAATTACCTTCCGTAATGAATATCATAGACTCCTCGGCCCGGTCATTCTTATCGGTCAGGTGAATACGACAATCCCTCAACTTCTTATTGTTCAGGCTAACCTTTTTAGCCATCTCTCGAGCCTTTTTCTGAATGCCGGAAATAGCTTTACGCTCTTTCTCGTTCTCCTGTATCTTTTTCAATAAGATTTCTGCCGTCTCAGAATGTTTGTGCAGATAATTGTCGAGTTCCTGTTTCATGAAATCAACGACAAAATTACGAACCGTAGGTCCATCGGCACCCATATCCTTGGAACCCAGTTTCGTTTTGGTCTGAGATTCGAACAATGGCTCTTCGACTTTGATACTTATTGCAGCTATGACAGATGTACGTACATCCGCCGCATCGAAATCCTTCTTGTAAAACTCTTTGATTGTTTTTGCAATAGCCTCTCTGAATGCTGCCTGGTGAGTTCCCCCCTGAGTCGTATGTTGACCGTTTACAAAAGAAAAATATGTTTCGCCGTAACCATGTCCGTGAGTTATGGCGACTTCTATATCCGGACCAGAAAGATGAATAGGAGGATAAAGTGGCTCTTCCCCTAAATTTTCATTCAACAGGTCGAGCAATCCGTTTTTTGAGACAAAACTTTGGCCATTAACCTTAATAACAAGTCCGGCATTAAGGTATGTGTAATTACGAACCATGGCTTCGATATACTCCATATGGTACTCATATGGACCGAATACGGTTTCATCAGCCCAAAAAGATACTATCGTACCGTTTTTTTCAGCCAATCCCTTTTCTGAAATATCGGATACTTCATTCCCCGCCTCGAATTTTACTGTGCGGGATTCACCTTCACGAATACTCTGTATAACGAATTCACTCGACAATGCATTGACAGCTTTTATACCTACCCCGTTAAGTCCTACCGATTTCTTGAAAGCCTTGGAATCATATTTTGCCCCGGTATTCATACGAGAGGCCACATCCGACAATTTCCCGAGCGGAACTCCACGCCCATAATCGCGTACGGTAACACGTTTATCGGCGATAGTAATATCAATACACTTTCCGAAGCCCATCATATACTCATCTATCGAGTTATCCAAAACCTCTTTTATAAGGATGTAGATACCATCGTCAGAGGATGTACCATCGCCCAATTTCCCTATATACATACCGGGACGACGACGGATATGTTCTTTCCAATCTAACGTCTGAATATGCTCATCACCATAATTTGCTGCAACACTCATAATATTATTTACTCCTTATATATTTTTTCATCAACCATAGTTTTGTGTTCCGTCACCATTCGCTGGTTCATCTTCGCTGTCAACTCTTTCAAATCGGATGAAGCCACCTCTTCAGCTGAAACAGGGTCAAGAATCCGGACAGTAAACGTATGCGGCATATCCAATTTCCAACCTTTCATCAAACTTCCTGTTCCTTCGGCCACAACAGGCAAAATGCCGACTCCTGCATTTTTAGCCGCCACAAATGCACCTTCTTTGAAACGTCCTATACGTCCTGTTTTGGTTCGTGTTCCCTCGGGGAATATAATTACAGATGTTCCTTTATCAAGATGATCCTTACATTTAACCATCATTTTACGAGCACTGCTTCCGGAGCCCCTTTCTATCAATATATCACCGTGCAGGTACAAAACCTGTCCGAAAATAGGCCATTTTTTCACTTCGGCTTTAGACACCCACTTAAATGTGAGAGGTAAGACATACATTAACGGTATATCCAACATGGATTGATGATTAGTTATAACCATCCATGCTTTAGATCTATCGATTTTTTCCTTACCCTCCACCTTAATTTTCCAAAAAGGGCAAAGCCGGAAAATACTCATAGACCACAACCGCGAAGCATAATGCACTATAACTCGTTCCTTATCGAACCATACTGTCAAACAAAAGACAATGATAAGAAGAACAAAGTACAATATCGTAAAAACAAGCAAAACCAAATAATAAATCAACGAAGTCATCACAGAGTATTCTTATCCATTTTAATTTTGCAAGTTTAACACATTTTTTCGGTTTTTCGGACTAAAATTCAGGCCATTTATCAACAATTAATCACAATTAATTATCTTTGCAGCCGAATATTAACAAACAAAAAATATTATGCACGCATTTGTATTTCCGGGACAAGGCGCCCAGTTTATCGGAATGGGTAAAGACCTCTATGACAACGTCCCCATGGCAAAAGAAATGTTTGACAAAGCCGACGAAATTTTAGGGTTTAAAATTACCGACATCATGTTCAGTGGAACAGCCGAACAGCTTAAACAGACAAAGGTAACCCAACCAGCCATATTTCTACATTCGGTAATTTTGGCCAAAGCAATAGGGGAACAGTTCAAACCGGATATGGTAGCCGGTCATTCATTAGGTGAATTCAGCGCACTCGTAGCTGCCGGAGCTCTAAGTTTTGAAGATGGACTCAAACTGGTATCAAAACGTGCTCAGGCCATGCAAAAAGCTTGTGAAGCGAATCCTTCTACGATGGCTGCAATCATAGGTTTGGACGATAAAATCGTTGAAGACGTTTGTGCTTCGATAGATGGTGTAGTCGTTGCTGCAAATTATAATTGCCCCGGGCAGTTGGTTATTTCCGGCAGCAATGAAGCAATCGATGCCGCATGTGCAAAACTCACAGAAGCCGGAGCCAAACGAGCTCTGAAACTGAACGTGGGAGGCGCCTTCCACTCTCCTCTTATGGAACCTGCTCGTGTAGAACTCGAAGCTGCAATTAAAGCCGCTCCATTCCAAAAACCGATATGTCCCGTATATCAAAATGTGGATGCAAAGCCACACACAGATCCGGAAACAATCAAAGCAAACCTCATAGCACAACTTACAGCTCCTGTACGTTGGACTCAGATCGTTCGCAACATGCTGGCAGATGGAGCAACAGAATTTACCGAACTCGGCCCCGGAAGTGTTTTACAGGGACTCATCAAAAAAGTAAACCGTGAAGTTGTTTGCGAATCGAAACAATCTATCTAAATCTGATAAACATAATAATAATTAAGAGGGAGCGAATTGATTTGCTCCCTCTTTTTATTTTATTAATTAATGCGATTACTATACCATTTCAGCAACTCCATCGCTAAATTATTGAATAGTATTCCAAAATTCATTCTCAAACAACACTAAATAAAACTAACACAGATGAAAACGAACATCTCATAGTTAAATTATTTTAATATAATCATGAAATTTTTAGAATATATGCAATATATTTTCACAAAAATTCGTTTCTTTGCAAAATAAAACAAATAGTTTATGGTTTCACTACAGGAATTTTTCAATCAAAGCGACCAGAGTTCTAACGGTAAAGGAGTCGTTCATAAAAATAATATTATAAAACGTAACATTATCGCTCACATGGCCTTAAAAGGTGAATGCACACTTGCCGACTTGGCCAAAGAGCTTAACATAAGCATTCCCACAGTAACAAAACTTGTGGAAGAATTGGTTGCTGATCATATCGTAACTGATAAAGGCAAAATAGAGACAAACGGAGGACGCAGGCCCAACATTTTCGGGATAAAAAACTCTGCGATATATTTTGCAGGTATAGAAGTTAATCGCGACCATATTCATTGTGTAATCACCGGTTTACAGAATAATCTTATCACAGCAAAAAGATATCCTGATTTCGAGTTGGAAGACAACGATGCAAGTTTGGAAAAACTTTGCGACTGTATAGAAGATTTTATAAAAACATGCGGGGTCGACGAAACCAAATTACTAGGGGTCGGTGTAGGTATTGCCGGACGCGTAAATCCGAATACGGGACGCAGCTACAAATATTTCACATCCAATCCCAAATCATTGAAAGAAATAATCGAAAACCGCATACATCACCGGGTATTAATTGAGAACGATACACGTGCAAAATGTTACGGAGAGTATACAACAGGATTGGACGGGAACGAAAAGAATGTAATATACCTCAACTTGGGTCGAGGAGTAGCTATCGGTATAATCATTGACGGAAAGTTGTACTACGGGAATTCTGGATTCGCAGGCGAATTTGGACATACTCCATTTTTCGACAATGAAATAATATGCGGATGCGGTAAAAAAGGATGTCTTGAAACCGAAGTATCAGGTATTGCCATCGAAAACAAAATGGCCGAACAGATAAGACAGGGCCGCAATACCATCCTTGTTGACAAATTCAATGAGCGAGGAGGCAAAATACATATAAACGATATAATAAACGCTGCAAAAAATGACGACAATCTTTCAATAGAACTTATAGAAGAAGCTGGTGAAAAAGTTGGTAAAAGCATCGCTTTCCTGATAAATATTTTTAACCCTCAGCTTGTAATAATAGGAGGAAGTTTGTCGAAAGCCGGCGATTACATCATGCTGCCTCTGAAATCGGCTGTCAACAAATATTCGCTCAGTCTCGTTTACAATGACACCAAGTTCCGCATCACAAATCTTGATGAGAACATAGGGGCTATGGGTGCAGCCATGCTTATAAGAAATAAAATCATTGGATTGTAGTATGCCATGAACAACATGTTGGAAAGCAATCTCGTCAAATTGAGGGCGCTGGAACCTGAAGACGTGGATATACTTTACAAATGGGAAAACGATACTGGTATATGGAAAGTGAGTAATACCATTGCACCGTTTTCAAAATATATTCTACGCCAGTTCATCCAGGAACAGCAACGCGACATTTACGAAACTCGCCAACTGAGATTGATAATCGAAGCAAAAACGACCGGGAAACCGGTCGGTGCTATCGATCTTTTCGACATAGACCCATATAATGCAAGAGCCGGAATCGGAATATTGATTCACGACACGAAAGACCAAGGACAAGGTTATGCGTCACACGCTTTGGCTATCTTAATCAGATATAGTTTTCTGGTACTGAATCTGCATCAATTATATTGCAATATTCCTCATGATAACATACGCAGCCTGTCGCTGTTTAAAAGCAAGGGATTTTCTATAATCGGATTAAAAAAAGAGTGGACGAAAACTACATCAGACTGGCAAGATGAATATATGCTGCAACTGATTTCATTCAAACGGTAAATTTCCACACAAGCAACTCGGGGACCAAAAGCATACCATATTAAAATCAAAGCAGGACTATAACCTCAAATCAGGGAAGGACGAAAGTTGTATATACTTCCCGGAAATATCGTCTAACTCAAAACAGTAATGTAAAAGACCATTGGTAATCGCCACATAAGGGGCTTTCAATACACTATTGTATCGCATGGCCTGAGCAAATATTTCATCATTCAATGCAATGTTTTTAGCTTTACATTCAACAAGCATTTTCACTTCAGGACCTTTACCACATACAACGATATCGGCTCGCTGGGGCATACCGCTGACATTTACAGGATATTCCTGTACGATTTGTACGGGCAAGACCCCAAGATAATCTCTCATATATCGTATAAAATGTTGACGCACCCACTCTTCCGGAGTAAGAACCAGCCATTGGCGCCGAATATCATCCCATATCTGACATACATTTCCCGATTTTCGTTGCCGAAAATCGAACTTAGGAAAATTAAGAGGCTCAAACTGATTCATTATTCTGAAAAATATATAACTTTACGCCAATTTGGCTAAGTTCAAATTATTTGAATTTATTTGAACGAGGCCTATAAATATAGAGTATTACAAATATACGCATAATGAAAAGCCGAGACAAAAGAAAACATAGCTTTCTGATTGCGCCATACAGTATATTCTATTAAAATATAGTGAAAGTCTACATTGTGACACACTATATCAAATATAAATAGTAAATAAATAACAAAAATATTATGGTAAACAACGCAAAAAGTAAAAAGGAAGAAGCTCTGCTGTACCACTCGGAAGGCAGACCTGGTAAGATTGAAGTAGTTCCTACAAAACCTTACAGTACACAAAAAGATTTATCTTTGGCATATTCTCCAGGAGTTGCAGAACCATGCCTGGCAATAGAAAAAAATCCTGACGATGTCTATAAATATACCGATAAAGGGAACCTTGTGGCCGTAATATCCAACGGAACAGCCGTTTTAGGTCTTGGGAATATAGGGGCGATGGCAGGTAAACCGGTTATGGAAGGTAAAGGACTTTTGTTCAAAACGTTTGCTGATATAGATGTTTTTGACATTGAAGTAAACACTACCGATACCGAACAGTTTATTGAAACGGTCAAAAATATATCTGTCACATTCGGGGGAATAAATCTCGAAGATATAAAGGCTCCGGAATGTTTCATAATAGAAGATAGACTGAAAAAAGAACTTACAATCCCTGTTATGCACGATGACCAGCACGGCACAGCCATCATATCGTCAGCTGCCTTGTTAAATGCATTGGAAATAACAGGTAAAAACATAAAAGGAATAACCGTCGTTATCAATGGAGCAGGGGCTGCTGCAATATCATGTACCAAATTATACATGGCATTAGGTGTACAAAAAGAAAACATAATAATGCTCGACAGTAAAGGCGTTATTTCGACAAAACGTACAGATCTTAATGCAACTAAAGCCTCTTTTGCAACAGATCGCAATGTTTCGACTCTTGCCGAAGCTTTGAAAGGAGCCGACGTATTTTTAGGGTTGTCAGTTGCAGACATACTTACGCCTGAAATGATACAAAGTATGGCCAAGGACCCTATCGTTTTCGCTCTTGCCAATCCTAATCCGGAAATAGAATATTCCAAAGCAAAAGCATCGAGAGAAGATATTATTTTCGCAACGGGACGTTCGGACTATCCGAATCAGGTAAACAATGTACTCGGATTTCCATACATTTTCCGCGGAGCTCTCGATGTCAGGGCTACGACAATAAACGAAGAGATGAAAATAGCAGCCGTACATGCTTTGGCAAAACTTACCAGAGAACCGGTTCCTGAAATAGTTGCAGATGCATACAACGATCCTTCGATATCTTTCGGACGTGAATATTTAATTCCGAAACCTTTGGATCCACGACTCATATCATGCATTTCTACAGCAGTAGCAAAAGCGGCAATAGAATCAGGCGTTGCTCGTAAAGTAATAACCGATTGGGAAGCTTACGGAGAAGAACTCGAAAGCCGTATGGGCCGCAGCGACAAACTTCTTCGTTCGATTCGTGTAAAAGCTCGCACATCCGGCCCACGAACTATCATATTCAGTGAAGGTGAAGATGTGAATACAATCAAAGCGGCAATACATCTCATGAACGATGATGTTGCCACACCGATACTCGTAGGTAATAGAGATAAAATAAATGCCATATTAGCAGAAAATAATCTCGAACTGGATGAAAAACTGATCATTGATTTCAGAAGCAACGAAGAGACTGGACGAAGAAACAAATATGGTGATCTCCTGTATGAAAAATTAAGCCGTAAAGGTACAAGTCTCATCGAAGCACACAAATATATGATGAGACGCGACTGGTTTACACTTATGGCTGTTGCTGCCGGAGATGCGGATACTTGCATTTTGGGTTACAGTCGCCGTTACACAAAGGCACTTATTCCTGTAAGAGAGATTTTCTCAACAGATACGGCGACCGGAATGTTGGCGTCGATGATGATTGTTACGACAAAGAAAGGGCCTATGTTCTTTGCTGATATGGCTATAAACACAAGTCCCACGGCTGAACAGTTGGTAGAAATCACACGTATGGCTGCGAAATGTGTTAAAAAACTTGGGGTGGAACCGGTAATTGCAATGGTATCTCATTCTAACTTCGGTACAGATACCGAACCACAGGCCGTAAAAGTGGCTAAAGCGGTAGAAATATTACACAAGGAATCCCCTGAAATAATTGTCGATGGAGAAATGAAAGTTGACGTCGCTCTGAACAAAAAAATGCGTTCCGAACTATATCCGTTCAACAGCATAGGTGACAGAGAAGTAAATACACTTATATTCCCTAATCTCTCGGCTGCAAATATTTCATACAAAATGATGAAACTACTCGGTGGAGCTGAAACGACAGGTCCTATTCTTATGGGACTGGAAGCATCAAAAGTTCACCTTATAGGAGATGACGCAAGCGTACGTTCCATAATCAATCTTGGAATGGTAGCGGCTGTCGAAGCATCTAACACTTCAAAAAAATAAACATTATGAAAACCAAACTGCTAACCCTAATTACGGCCCTATTGGTATCGGTTTCAGCATTTGCTGCAAAAAATGTGAATATACTTATCGTTACTGGGGGACATGAATATGAAAAGGAAGATTTCTTCACAATGTTCGACAATCTGCCCGGGATAACCTATACCCACATAGAACAGCCCATGGCTCAAAACTATTACAACGCCGGTATGGCTGCAAAATATGATGTAATCGTATTTTACGACATGTGGGAAACGATATCTGACAAAGCCGCTCAAGGTTTACTCGATATCGTAAAAAATGGGAAATCCATATTGTTGTTCCATCACAGCATTTGCGGATACAACAGCTGGCCTGAATTTATCAACCTTGCAGGTGGCAAATATCTGAAAAAACCTTTCACTGATCCTGCAACCGGGAAAGCTGCGCCTATGGGACAATTCAAACATGATGTAATGGTAACGGTCGAAGCTGTTAAAGGGAACGGTATCGTAAAACTCGACGGACCGTTTACATACAAAGAAGAGCGCTATTACGACATGTATGTCAGTCCTGACGTAAAACCCATATTAATGATTCAGGATGTAGGCAGTGACAAGAAAGAGATCGTGGAATGGGAAAACAAATACGGTAAAGGAACTGTCATATCCCTGTTGCTCGGTCATGATAAACCGGTATACGAAAATCCCAACATAAGGTCAATACTCGAACAGACCATAAAATATCTGGCAAAAAAAAGTAAATAAACCCTCAATTCCGCATGATGAAAGGAAGAATCAGAATAGCACTTGTATTAATATTTGCAATGTTCACAATCAATGTAAATGCACAAGAACATTCGCAATTATACGATCCGCAGCAAGTATCTTTAAAAGATGAAATGCCCAGGAGTGAAATAAAACCGTACAACAATCGGGATTATTCACTTCGCCAATTGGATGACAGTTCTTCCTATTTTGAACCGCTGAAAGGAGCATGGAAAATAAAAACTTTCAACGACATTGCCCAAGTAGATACCATGCTTGTAAAACCTGCGGCAAATATCTCATCATGGATGGATGTTACAGTACCGGAAACAAAACCACACAAAGCTGAAGCCGTAATTTACAGACGCGATTTCAAAGTCCCTTTCGCATGGATAGACCGAGAAGTACTGGTACACATAGGTGCTGTAAGCAGAGCATACTATCTCTACATAAACGGACGTTTGGCCGGGTATCATGAAGATTCCAAAACTGCCCGCGATTTCAACATTACCAAACTGGTAACTGACGGTAAAAACCAAATTGCGATTGTGGTTTACGCAAATCCATTGTCAAAAAGTCTGGAAAATCAGATCAAAGAAGAAGGATGTGCCATCGAACGAGACCTGTATGTATACTCCCAACCGAGAGTAAGAATTAGGGATTATGTTATCGATACCGAATTTGCACCCAATGGTACCGACGGGCTGTTCAATTTCGGAGCGATAGTAAAATCTCAGCTATTGAATCCGAAACAGGTAACCGTTTATTATGAACTTT
>CASFSC010000185.1 GCA_949296995.1 uncultured Alistipes sp.
ACAAACGACATGAAAAACCTTTTTATGATATTTTTCATGTTAATTCCCCTTAATTTATTTTCTCAAGGAGGGGTCACATCTTATGACGATTATAACGATAGTCGTCTTCAAGATACATATTTCAATAATGAATATCAACAAATAAGCAATGAAGGTTATGAATATCTTCTCGTTACACCCCTAAACGCCTATCTAAATCCTTATAACTCTTTATCGGAATACAATTTCTCGTTTGTCCGCTACGCCAACCGTTCATACGATTTTCGACACAACAAGATAATGATTGATGGCATTGAATTGTCAGACATATTTTCAGGCAACAATTTATGGAACTTAGCATATGCTGCAGAAAATATCAGACAGGGCAAAACCAATATATACGGTTTGAATCCCTCTGCTGAAAATATCGGGAGTATAGGCTCAATCCGTACATATGATATCACTGCCCATAGTTTGAAACGGGAATATCGAGTCGGTTTCATGTTTACTGACAGACGGTTCCGTCAAGGCATACGATTCAGTGCTGCAACTGGATTGACAAAATCAGGATGGGCATTTGCACTTTCAGGGACAAGACGATGGGGCAGAGACCAACATATTACAGGTGTATATTTCGACAACTGGTCACTAAATGCTTCCATATCGAAAACATTTGCAAAAAGACATGCCGTTTCTTTAACATACCTTCGAGCTCCCACTGAGCAGGGTTTAAAAGGTGCTGCCACTAAAGAAGCGTTTGAGCTAACATCAAATAATCTGTACAATCCTTATTGGGGTTATCAAAACGGGAAAGTACGCAACTCACGAGTAAGACAGAATACGCCGTCTCTACTTATGACCACGTGGGATTTCAAAATCTCGGATAAAATTAATTTATCAACTTCTGGTGCATACATCAAAGACCAAAATGCCTATTCATCCATAGATTGGTATGATGCAACCAATCCTATGCCTGATTACTATCGTTATATGCCTTCATTCTACACTAATCCTGATATCGCAGAAGATGTACGAAACGAATGGATTTCGGGAAACAGCGATGTAACACAGATAAACTGGGCCGAATTATACTATGCCAACTCTGACAAATATGGCAATCCTGCCTCATATATTGTCAGCAGCCGCATTACCGACATAACAAAATTGCAGGCTGTCTCAACTGTCAATTACAATATTTCCAAAAGCATGTCATTGGAAGGAGGCGTACGCATAAAATCAGACATCTCTCGAAATTACAACCGTCTTGATGACCTTTTGGGAGGAATGTATATTCTCGATATAGACCAGTACATGATCGACGATGAATATTATGGGGACAAACTTGAAAACAACATTGATGAAAAAGGCAAACATATATTAAAAGGTGATAAATTCGGTTATTATTACGACCTGCATCATAAATCAGCAGAAGGATGGGCAATACTCAACCTTGGAAACACCGAACGCATTAAAAACCTCAATGGTTATGTCGGAATAGATGTCGGTTATGCAACGTTTTGCAGAAACGGGCATTTTGAGAAAGAACTATTTGCAGGAAATCTTTCCAAAGGTAATTCCGAGACAATCCGTTTCACACCATATACCGTAAAAGGAGGTTTGACATATAACATCAATCCATCGCACAATATAGGATTAAACATGACATATGCAGATATAACACCTACAGCCCGTAATCTGTTCATTTCACCTGATTATCAAAATGCAACAATAAAAAATCCACGTCCCATAAACATACTCGGGGGTGAACTCAAATATCGTTATTCCAACCGTTTTATAGATATTTCTTTAGCTGCATATGCGACCCTCACACGTGGTGAAACCGAGATATATCATTTCTATGACGATATATCTTCCCTCTATTCGAACATGATTATGTCCGACATCGACAAGCTATTTCTCGGAGCAGAACTTGGTGTCGACATTCCTATCACAAGCAGATTATCAATAAAAATGGCAGGAGCCCTAACCGAAAACCGTTATGCCAATAATCCAAGAATTACACAAATCGCAGACAAAAACAATGAAATAATAACCGATAATGAACCGGCATATATTCGAGCATACAAATTAGGAGGCACGCCACAACGAACGGCAGCGGCAGAAATAAAATATTCAGGCAGACTTTGGATGGCATCAGTTTCGGTCAACTATGCAGGAGATAACTATATAGATATAAATCCCATACGCAGGATGAAGAGAGTATGTGATTACGCATTGTCTCCGGAAACGATAACCGAACTCAATTATCAGGAAAAGTTTCCTGAAGCAACAACCATAAACATATTTATCAGTAAAACTTTCCGTCTCGGCACCCATTATCTTTCGCTAAGCGGCTCCATAAATAACCTTGCTAACCGTAAAGACATAATATACAGCGGATATGAACAGATGAGGCTGCGCAAACAGGGGACAGGCCTGAATCAAACAATTACGCCATTGGGTTCCAAATATTATTATGCCTATGGCAGAACATACTACCTGACTCTCAATTTCAAATTCTAATTATGAAACGTATATACCACATATTGACATTGATGACGATGGTTACAATATTATCGGGCTGCAATTACAACAGTTTTGATACAGTTCTATATTCCGAACCGGAAATTCCTCTTGCCAACATAACCATCAGTCAATTAAAATCTCTGTATCAGGGTATCCCTACCGATATAACGGATACGGAAATAATCATAAGCGGATATATAATTACCTCCGACAAATCGAACAACTTCTACCGTACCTTTATCATCGATGACGGCACAGCTGCCGCAGAAATTTATGCGGGACTTTATGACATGCATAATAATTACAAACAAGGACAACGGGTTACGGTATTGGCCAAAGGATTACGTATGACTGTAAACGACGGAATGCTGCAATTAGGTATACGCAGTCACAATTCGAATTATGCCATTGATTACATAGGACATGCCGAATTACTCAAACAACACGTTCTGCGTCATAACGAATCGACGATAATAACCCCGACCACATTGTCCATTAAAAATCTGACCGAAGAGATGACAGGCCGTCTTGTAACAATAAGAGATATAACGGTAGCTTATGCTGCCGATACAACTTGGGCCTTGCCAGATTCCATCTCACCGACCTCATCACCTCTTAGTGCCAATATCAAATTCAAGACACCCATGAATGACTCCATATATGTTTTCACAAGCGGATATGCCAATTTCGCAGGAGAAAAAGTTCCCAAACAGGAAGTAAATATTACAGGCATACTTCTGCACAATGAAATTAACGGAAAACCCAATTACCAACTGAAATTAAGAGATCTGGATGATGTCGAAACAAATAATTAAAATATCTGTCGTCGTAATCTATTGTCTGCTCTTTTCGCAATGTATGAAAAAGGCTGACATATATGGTGACGGTGATGGAACCGGAGATGAAGCTCGAACAGTTTCCGTACAATATCTTAAAACTCTTTACAACAACTATCCGCTAGAAATAGACGAAGATATAGAATTGAATGTTCAGGTTATTGCAAACGACCGTTTCGGAACATTCAACAATACTTTGGTTGTATCCGACATTACTGGAGGCATAGAGATAAAAGTTTCGGGCGATGAATTATACACTCAATTCCCCGTCGGACAAAATATCAAAATACGTTGTAAAGGACTCACCTTAGGTGATTACGGAGGTGTTGTCCAATTAGGAACAGCTTCAAATTCGCCTCAATATGAAACATCATTTATTCCTGTTTCTATGATACAGGCACATCTGATCAAAATAAATCAAACAATAGATTACGTTTATCCTATAAAGGTAACAATCGACAATATCGAACCTCGTCATGTTAGTTCACTGATAATGATAGAAAACGTACAATTTATAGATGAAGAATTGACTCTTCCATGGTGCAACCTCAACATGGATACAGACAGGCATCTTGTAAACATATACGGAGACACCCTCATTGTACGGACAAGCCGCAATGCCATATTTGCCAATACGATACTTCCTCAGAAAAGCGGACAAGTCGAAGGCATAATAAGCTATTTCAATGGCAAATATCAACTAAAAGTTTATGCCGATAAAAATTTGATTATGCATTCCCCGAGATTTACGCCTTTGATTCGTTAACGCCATCCGCACCATTCTCCTCTTCATGCAATGCTTTCCACAACATATCTTTCAACTCAGGAATATGCAGACCCGTAACGGATGAAATAAATATTGAAGGTATATTTTCAGGCAAATCATTATGCAGGGATTTCATCAATTCATGATCAAGCATATCGCATTTTGTAATTGCAAGTATACGCTTTTTATCAAGCAATTCAGGATTATACTGTGCAAGTTCATTGAGAAGTATTCCATACTCTTTCCGGATGTCATCAGAATCGGCAGGAATCATAAATAACAGGATGGAATTACGTTCTATATGACGCAAAAAACGTGTTCCCAAACCTTTCCCTTCATGTGCACCTTCAATTATACCAGGAATATCAGCCATGACAAATGACTTATAATCACGATATTGTACAATGCCTAAATTAGGTTCAAGTGTCGTAAATGCATAGTTGGCTATTTTAGGTTTTGCGGCAGAAACGACAGACAACAATGTAGATTTTCCGGCATTGGGGAACCCTACCAATCCTACATCAGCCAAAACTTTAAGCTCCAATATAAACCAACCTTCAGACCCTTCCTCGCCCGGTTGTGCATATCGGGGCGCCTGATTGGTAGATGTTCTGAAATGCCAGTTACCCAATCCTCCACGTCCTCCGGGCAATAAAACTATCTCTTCTCCGTCTCGAGTAACTTCGCACAATTTTTCACCCGTCTCAGCATCACGCGCCACAGTTCCCAACGGAACAGTAATAATGGCATCAGCACCTTTTTTCCCGGATGACCTCGCACCACTTCCGAATTGTCCATTTTCGGCAAATATATGACGTTGATATTTAAGATGTATCAATGTCCAATATTGGCTGTCTCCACGCAGAATGACACTGCCACCGGCTCCTCCGTCGCCTCCATCAGGACCTCCGAATTCAATATATTTTTCTCTGCGGAAATGGCGTGAACCACCACCTCCGTTGCCTGAACGGCAGAATATTTTAACGTAATCTACAAAATTGGATGAAGCCATAAAACCTCAAATTTTCACATTTAGCCGAGACAAAGGTACTATTTTTTTTACCTTTGCCAATATTTGTTATACACTATGGCAAAACGGACTCCTGTCAAAATATCGAAAGAAAACAATCTGAAAATTATTATCATTCTTCTGATAATAGTAATAAGTCTTATCGCTATCACACATTTTCATACAATACCTCGACAACAGACAGTAAAGACAACCGTTTCATCGGAAATACATACAAAGGAGAAGCCAAAACAGCAGTCAAACGACAAAAAAAATCCCGAAATCAATTTTTCCAGCTCCAACTATCATACCTCTGCAATTACAGCATTGGAAGTTCCATATTATGACTGGAAACAGGCACAATTTGTCATACGCAACAAAACGGGCAGATACACATTGATGTATGACACCTGTTATCGTCAGGCAGCATGGGTAGCATATTTATTGACACGTAAAGAGGTACGGACCAAAGGGACCAAACGCAAAAATAATTTTCGCAGTGACCCTGAAGTCGTTGCAAAAGGGTGGGCTACTGCCACAACAAAAGATTACGTTAATAGTGGATATGACAGGGGGCACTTATTACCGTCGGCAGATAGAGACGACACCCCTGCTGAAAACAGTTCGACATTCTATTTGTCCAACATATCACCTCAATCGGCTTCTCTAAACAGAGGAGTATGGAAAAACCTCGAAGAAAGGATAAGGGAATGGGCCGACAGTTATGATTCTTTATATATAGTAACAGGGGGAGAACTCAAACCTGATCTGAAACGGATTAACAATGGGATAGGGGTCCCCGAACGTTTTTTCAAAGCCATACTTACCGAATATAATGGAAAATATTATGCCATTGCGTTTCTTATTCCAAATGATATAGAAGGGAATAGAGATTTCGGCAGATTTTCACTGTCTGTCAACGCATTGGAGGATACCCTAAAATATGACTTTTTCCCCAATCTTCCCGACGATATAGAGGAGAAAATTGAGGAAAAAGTCAATATGAAATTTTGGAGATAAATTTCAAATATTATTCACCACCACTATTACCGCCACCGTCTCCACTCATAAGATCATCATTATTAATAGTACGACGAGTCTTCTTCACTTGTGTTTCCGTTTTTCCAAAACGATAATTAACTCCGACATACCACCGACGCTGTACATATCTATATTTATTAACCATTTCAAAAGTATCAGAAGCAGATGTTGATTCTTGTGTTCTGTAATAATTAAACGGATTGCTGATATTAAGGCTAATACTGAATTTTCTTTTATAAAATTCTTGATTGATCCCAAAAGCGTAATAATAATATTCCGGAGATCTTCCGTAAATATTAATATTACCGGAACTGTAATACCCATTAAACATAAAACGGCTGCCTTTCCACATTTTCACATTGCCTCCCAAACTAGCACTGAAATTACCTCCATCATTATACACACCAGAAACAGGATGTCCTGATTTGACATAATAAGACATAATATTGGTATAAATACGGAATCTGTCGCTAAGACTGTAGGTAAAATATACATTGCCTCCAAACTGGCGGAAAATACCTATATTACCACATGTATTTTCGGTAACGCCATCAGGACGTACGGTCGTAATACCTGAAATAGAGTTATTGGAAACAGCTCCATTAAGAGAAACTGTAAAACTAATCTTCTGCGAGAATTGTCTGTAACCCAATGCAAACGAATTCATAATAGAAGATTTCAGATTAGGATTACCATAACTTATATTCAATGGATTCTCATCGTCGACATAAGGATTAAGAAACCATATTCCTGGACGTTGTATACGTTGTGTGTAAGATAAACTAAACGATTTGGACTGATCCATCGTATAGGCAAAATTAACATACGGTATTAAATTGAGAAATTTATTCTTAATATCAATATTACCATCGATAGTTTTAGCTACACCGTTATTCCAAGTACCTTCCAAACGAAATCCAGCCTTGGCAGAAAATTTATCCAATTTATATTGATAACCTCCATATGCTCCGAAAATATTCTGAGTATAATTCATATCATTCATATTATCCCTATACTCTTCCCATTCTCCTGTTTCTGTATTTATACGTTCAATTTCTGTGTCGGAATTATTTTGCCTTATAATATGTTTTATCCCGGCCTCTATATTGTGATGTTTATTGATCGGTTCGTAAAAATCGACTTGAAATGTATGTTCTCGTCCAAAAGCATCATTACGAGATCGTTGATTATATGAAGGATAATTAATACCATTAATATCCGTCGTATAATTATCATACGATGGGTCATTATCCAATTTATATGAAAATGTCAGTGTCCGGTCAGGCTTTTTGAATAATTTTTGATAGTCCAGACTTCCTGACAAACCACTCCATTTTGACGAATTATTATAATTACTAAAATATTCCAATACCATATTTTTATCTATATCGAACTGGCGCGACTCAGACTCACTACCTCCATTATATCTACCGTTATATCCCCATAATTCCAATGTAATCAAATTCAGTGAATCTATATCATAACTACCACTTAAACTATAACTGTGTGACCTACTGCTCGTACCACCTAAATTTCTGGAAAACGATTCGGAATAACGGTTACTTTCGCTTGTATAATTTATGCCTGTGGACTCGCTAAATGATTGAGAATGGCCATATTTACCATAATTATATCTAATGGATAAATTTAATTTACCTTGTTGAGTCGCAAAATAAACTCCTCCATTATAACTATCAAAAGCTCCTGCGCCTCCATTTATATTACCATTGTACCCCTGAATCCGCTGTTTCTTATTGGTTATAATATTGATAATACCTCCTACACCTTCAGCTTCATATTTGGTTGATGGATTAGTTATAACTTCTACATCCTTAATGGCATTAGCCGGCATACTGCGGACAATCTCTTTAAAATTATTATTATACATGTTTGAACTTTTACCGTCCACCAAAACCTTATAATTGCTTTGACCATTCAATAATACATTATCCTCTCCATCTACACTCAACTGTGGAACCTTACGAAGTATGTCCAACAATGTACTGGTCTGTGCCTCGGGATCTGCTTCTACACTATAAACCATTTTATCCGGTTCGGCCTTTATAAGTGGACGTTGGGACGCTACAACTATTTCCTTGATTTCTATTCCTGCCTTAAGATACAATGATCCTATATCTACATTCGACTTTGTCCAATCTATATCAAGTTTTTGAGTCATATCCGCATATCCGACAGATCCTGCCGTAATATTAAAATCGCCTTTTTTCTTAAGATCTATAGTGAATTTCCCATTGCCATCAGTTGCAACTGCTGCTATTGGGGTATTATTGTTATCAATAATTGCCACTGTCGCATATTCAACTCCTTTCTGGGTGGTAGAATCAACAACGTATCCTGAAATAGTAATCTTTATAGAATTGTTGGAGGCAGTTTGTGCATATAATATTTCTCCACAAAATACTAAGGCACACAGGGTAGAGATAATTCTACATAATGAAACTGATTTAAACATAATAACAGATATAAGAGTTAATATTAAATTTAAACACCTCTAATATACAACTAAATTTTTAATTACAAAACTAACGGATTAGTATTATGAATTACTAACATCATAAAACGATGTTAGTAATTTTTTACATAAAACTATTTTAATAGTTGTATGATTTAATTTTTAGTTGTATCTTAAAAAAGCTTTCATTTATTTACTCACCCTCATATCCGTTATTATGTTTAAATCCGTTTCATTATGTAGAATTATTTCTACACTGTGTGCTTTAGTATTTTGTTGTGTAGAAATATTATATGCACAAACCTCCCAAACTAAAGTTACTGTTTCAGGATCAGTTGTCGATTCTACTACTCAGAAAGGAGTTGAATATGCAACAGTGGCAATTATAGATAACAATAATACACCAATAGCAGCAGTTGCGACTGATGGCAATGGGAAATTCAGTATAGATCTTAAGAAAAAAGGCGATTTTAATATTACGGCAGGATCTGTCGGATACGCGGATATGACTCAAAAACTTGATATAGATTGGACAAAGTCGAATGTAGATATAGGATCATTGTATCTTAAGGCAGGAATAGAAATCAAGGAAATAGTT
>CASFSC010000186.1 GCA_949296995.1 uncultured Alistipes sp.
CTAATTTATAATCTCCTTAAAATGAACAACATACTTTTCTGCCACTTCTTCCAATGAAGGAGCATATCCACACTCACGTTCAATCGACGTAACTCCCTTATCAACAAATCCACACGGATTTATATAAGAAAAGTATTTCAGATCGGTAGACACATTCAGTGCAAACCCGTGCATAGTTACAAATCTGGACGATTTAACCCCTATCGCACATATTTTACGTGCTGTCGGTTTATCCGGTTCGAGCCAAACTCCTGTTGCTCCAGACATTCGCTCTCCTCGTATACCATATTCTCCTACTGTCCTTATGACACTTTCTTCCAATGCATAGACATAATCCTTTAGCCCCAAACCCAATCGTTCCAAATCCAACACAGGATAACCTACCAACTGACCATAACCATGATAAGTAATATCTCCGCCTCTATCGGTTCTGTAATATGTTGCTCCAATACTTTGTAAGAACTCACGGTTGACAAGCAAATTATCCTCATGTCCATGCTTCCCAAGTGTATATACATGAGGATGTTCACACAAAATCAATACTTGTCGGCCTTTTATATTATCCGTTCTTTTCCCTAAATCATGTATCTCTTCTATCCCGCAGTCTCCTTCTCTACGACTGTTTTTGTCCTGCTTCTCAGCAAGAAGTTTCTCAAAAAATCCCTGCTGCAAATGCAATGCCTCGGAGTATTCCGTCAATCCTATATACAATATATCAATAACGCCCTCCATAGTTCATATATTTTAACTCTTAAGACTTTCCATTGCCTTATGAGCCATATATGATGATCTTACCAAAGGGCCGCTCTCAACATATCTGAAACCTTTGGCTAACGCCTCTTCTTTATAACGTAAAAACGTTTCCGGCAAAACATATTCCGAAACAGGTATATGATGTTTGGTCGGTTGCAAATATTGCCCTATCGTAAGTATTTTGCACCCGTTATCCAACAAAGAGTCCATCGTTTCAAATACTTCGCGTTCGGTCTCTCCCAGACCTACCATAAGTCCGCTTTTAGTGGGAATGCCTGACTCTGACATATACCTCAACGTACGCATACTTACATCAAAACGCGCACGAGACCGAACCGCAGATGTCAAACGTGCGACTGTCTCAATATTATGCCCTAAAATGTGTGGTTTAGATTCGATAATAACATCCAGAAGATCAGAACGACCTTCCATATCGGGTATAAGCAATTCTACTGTCACATTCGGTAATTCTCTGCGAATTGCCGATACGACAGCTGCCCAATGGTGTGCACCCCCATCCGAGAGATCATCTCTGGTTACAGAGGTGATAACACTATGCTTGAGCCCCATAATCGCAATAGATTCTACGATTTTACGTGGCTCTTCTGAGTCAGGCGGTAACGGTCGTCCCGTTGGAGTGGCACAAAACTTACAATTACGCGTACATATATCTCCCAAGATCATAAATGTAGCAGTCCTTCGGCTCCAACATTCAGCCTGGTTGGGGCATTTGCCACTACTGCATATCGTATGAAGACCATGATCTCTTACGATTTTCGCAACCCCTTGGTATTGTTCGTCTGTTTTAAGTTTTATTTTAAGCCATTCCGGTTTTGTTTTTTTCGTTACCTCATCATGAAAATCAGGCATTTTTACGTTATTATTTTCCAACTGATACAAAAGTAATATTTTTTTTAGTAATTGCACTACCTTTTATTGCCCTCTTTATAATAAAGTTGTTTGGAGAAGAAGAATAATTAATATACTTTTGCATTCTGAAAAACATGGTTCCGTAGCTCAGCTGGATAGAGCAACAGCCTTCTAAGCTGTGGGTCGTGGGTTCGAATCCCGCCGGAATCACAAAACAGCCGATGATTTATGCGACATAAATCATCGGCTGTTTTGATTTGATGACTCATCTGCGCCATCATTATAAAAAGAAATATCAACAAATTTCATACAGAGAAACGGAGTCTCACTTCCACTTTAAATATATTAAAACATAATTACATAAAACTCATTCCCCTATAAAAATAGCATTTGAACACCTCAAGACTAAAAAGAACTCACATATTAATTAAACAAAACAGGGAGGTTACATTTTGTGACCTCCCTGTAAATTTGCCATGACATGCTAATGACTGTCTGTCATACGGAACGTAAGTGTTCCTCCCTTCATAAGCTCATCATGAGATATTTTATGGTTTTCAATCGGATGTCCGTTAAAATCTACTGATTCAACATATTTATTGTCTTTGGAGAAATTTTCCGCAACAATCTTCAATTTGCAATTATCCGGCAAATTCAATGTACATGAAGCAAGTTGCGGAGCTCCCAAAACATATTCTCCCGAGACAGGATCAACAGGATAAAAGCCCATCGTTGAAAATATATACCATGCCGACATTTGACCGCAATCGTCATTACCGCACAGACCATCCCTACGCGCCATATAAAATTTATCGGAAACTTCACGAACAAGTTCCTGGGTTTTCCATGGTTGCCCGGCCAAAGTATAAAGATATGCAACATGATGACTCGGTTCGTTACCATGAGCATATTGTCCGATAAGTCCGGTCACATCCTTAATAAAACCTGAACCTGTCATTTCATTATTCAAAAAGAACAACGAATCCAATTTAGCACAGAACGCATCCTCGCCGCCTATACCTTGTATCAAACCCAGAACATCGTGCTGGACATGCCAGGTATATTGCCATGCATTACCCTCAGTATAATCTCCTCCCATCGTACTTGCATGGGACAACGAAAACGGATCAAAATCTGAACGCCAATTACCATTACTATCACGACCTCGCATCATTCTTGTTTCGGGGTCAAGCAAATTCTTATAAAAACCGGCCCGATACATAAAATGATCATAATCTTCTGCCTTCCCGAGCGCCTTAGCCATTTGTGCCAAACAATAATCATCATAAGCTGACTCCAGGGTCCGGGATACAGATTCTACCTCAACTATATCAAACGGATAATACCCATACTTTTCGTAAGTTTCCCAATCGGAATTACGATGGCTTACGGTAGAAATACTCTTAACCGCTTCATACGCCTTATCGACATCAAATGCACGACCTCCTTTCAAATATGCTTCGGCAATGACTGGAACAGCATGATTACCAATCATACAATAGGTTTCATTAGTCCCGTATTCATTAATCGGCAACATCCCTATTTGATCGTATCGTTCCAACATGGAACGGATAAAAGACTGGTTCTGTTCCGGTTGAATGATGGTATAAAAAGGATGAAGCGCACGATAAGTATCCCACAAGGAATAATTGGTATACAAATCGCCCGCATCACTGGTATGCAACTGTTTATCCCAACCGGTATATGCACCGTCAACATCGGTAATCAAATTAGGCATCAACAACGAATGATATAGCGAAGTATAAAATGAAATCTGCTGATTATTATCTACCGGCTCAATATCTATTTGAGACAAAGCTTTATTCCATATACGATCGGCTTGTTTGACTTGTTTGTCAAAATCCCAGTGAGGAATCTCCTGCTCCATGTTTTTCTGAGCACCCTGTTCGCTCGCAGTAGACAAAGCCACTTTAACTTGAACAGGTTCAGAATCCGAAGTAATAAAACCCAAACGTATTTTACATACTTTCCCCAAAATATCACCTTTATCACTGGTTTCAGAATCACACCAGCTCTCTATAGTTTCAAAAGGTTTGGAAAACTGAGCACAAAAATAATATACATGGTCATTGACAAAACCCGTAGAACGGCGAAAACCCGTAATAGTCCGGTCATCGACAACTTTGATTCCACTCTCGATATTACTGTCTCCGATACCATGACCCAAATCTACGATAACGCCCGATTTATCGCTCGCCGGATACGTATAGCGGTGAAAACCTACTCGCGGAGAAACTGTCATCTCTGCCTTGATATCATAATCATCCAAATCAACTGCATAATATCCCGGTTTCGCTACCTCAGTCGAATGTTTGAATCGTGAACGATAACCTGCGTCAGGATTATTTTTAGATCCTACATCAAAAACAGTTTCTCCCACAACCGGCATAATCATAATATCGCCCATATCAGGACAACCTGTTCCACTAAGATGTGTATGCGAGAACCCCATAATGGAACTGTCGGCATCATGATATCCAGAACAATATTCCCATCCGCTAATGCCCGTATCCGGACCTACCTGAACCATTGCAAAAGGAAGAGTGGCGGCAGGATAGGTATGGCCTACAGTAGCAGTTCCTATAAATGGATCTACTGACGAAGTATAGTTCTTATCGGAACCGCACGAAACGAGACTTACAGACAAAAGTAATCCCGCACAATAACGACAAAAAATAAATGATCTCATGTGCCTATAATTAATTGAG
>CASFSC010000187.1 GCA_949296995.1 uncultured Alistipes sp.
CAAAAATTATTACAACCGTAGAAATTATCGTTTCGACAAGCAGAGTAGCATCACCCAAGAACTCTTCTCCCCCCACTCCGAGCAAATTTTTAATCAACATGCTCATATATAGTGAATAGATTACCAGTACAATATTATTACCGACCAACATGGTAGTTATATATTGCCCCGGATAACGGGAAAATAATCCTGCAATAAAATTAAACACACGATTTTGCTTTTTGTCTATTTCCAGTTTCAACTTGTTGGAAGACAAAAAAGCTATCTCCATTCCGGAAAAAAAAGCGGATATAGCCAATGAAACTACTACTACGATCAATATCGACAACATATTCTCTATTTTAGAGTCGGTCTTGCCACGGCCTCACCTTCCTTGATAATCGGAGCCGTATTATCAGCAGGGATATCATCATCAGGTTTCATCGAAGAGGTCAACGGAATACTATCTGCCACCGTACCGACAGAATCTTGAGAATTGATATTCACCGCGACTTTACCTTTGGGACGGTATATAACATAATCTTCAAACGCTTCATCGGATTCAAAACCTTGCCCTATCGTAACATTATCACCCTCTGTAACTTTGGAATCCACCTCAGAATATATCTTCTTGGCTTCCTGATCCCAGAACAGCTGTTCAGTCTCAAGCTTCTGTCCTGCAGCATTAGTAGCTACCACATTCCCTTTAGCCTCCCAAAGTTTACGATTCTCAAGATATATGGCATAATTAGCCTTAAGTGTCGCCTCTACCATATGGGTAGAATCGTTATATCTTTCGATATATATGCCTTTGCGAAATTCCTGATAAGGTTCACTGGCATAATCATAAACTTCAACCAACGGAGTCTGAAACCGATATGTTATATTTCCATTATTAGAAGAAATAATATCCAGATTTTCGCTCTGCTGCGTCATCAAACTTCCAGTTTGTTCTACAGTAGGGCCAGTTTTGCTTTTACATGACAAAAGCAAGATAGCACTCCCCGTCAAAAGGAGTGCTACCATACGTTTTATATGTGTGCGGAAAATATCCACCTATTATATTTATAAACTTTACCTTGCTCTGACAGTTGTTCTTCCTGATACCCAACCGCAATTAACAGTATAACCGGAACCAACTTCCAAAGTATTGAAGAAGATATCTTCCTGTTTCGGGAAATAACCTCTGTAAGTTGCAATCTGAGCATCTATATTTTTGCACTGTTCTTCATCTCCTTCCATCAGACTTCTTGCCTTGGTCAGGGTATCCACTACTAACCAAAATGCAGCTTGACGTGAAAAATCACCACAACTATTCGTTCCTACAGCATATGCATGTGCAAGCATCATATATGCAGGGCCATATTCCGGATTGTATTCGATAGCCTGTTTAGCATAATCTGCTGCAGCTCTAGCATTATCGTTAGCAAGTTCATTACCTGCCAACTGTGTCGCAAGACTGGCTTTAGCTATAGGATCTGTTTCGGCTGCAATAGCATCATTCAGATATTTATTAGCTTTTTCAGGATCGTTTTCAAATACTTGTGCCAAAGTCAATGCAATAGATGAAGATGGTTCTACTTCATAAATCTTTTCACCCACTTCTCCTAAGAAAGGTGTTGTACATTTAGCACGAGTCAAAAGTCCCATAACCTTTTTCAACAAATCAAGATTATTAGGATCAGCTTCTACTTGTGGACGGAATACTTTTTCCAGATTGTCACAGTTTGCAGCACCGCTGCTCACAAACAGAGCTTCGAAAGTTTTCTTTGCTTCTTCTTTCTGAGGAGTTACATTTTCTGCAAATAGTGGGGACAACCTGTCATACTCGTTAAGAAGCAAATCTGTTTCTATCGCATCTTCTTTATAGGCATTAACTATCGCATTAAAATAAAGTATTACCAATTCAGGATCTATATTATTACCTGAAACCTGATAAGCTTCATTAAATGTTTTGGTTATACCTGCTATATCATTAGGTCTATACTGTATATGTTTTTGAGCTTTCAAAGCTGTAATATAAGGCTTGCCATATTTAGCATGATCGCCAAAATTTTCCATACGTTTGTCGTATATCATCATCAAAGTATCGATATACTTATTTTTTTCATCCAAAGAAGTAGCAGCAGCAATCTTATTTTCATATATGTTAGCTCCGTAGATATACATATTTTGAGATGCTTGAGGTGCGGTTGCCAACAGTGGACGAAGGAAAGTCAATGCCTCATCATATTGTTTCATTTTATATTTTTCCGTAAGGAAATTCAAGTTCAACACATTCTGGTGTCTTTCTTCAGGAGAAGAACCATAACGAGGATCTTGTTTGTAAGCTTCATCCTGCGCCCATGCGGCTACTGAAAGCATACATGCAGCACTTACCAAAACCAACTTTAAATAATGCTTTTTCATTGTTGTCTATAGGTTAATATTTTATGATTTAATTAATTGTATCTATGTTTCATAAACCAGAAATCTTCGCCGAACAGGCTGAATTCTATATTTATTTTAAAATAATTTTCTCTCACCATATTGAACTGACGTGTTCCGTATGTCCCGGTAGCAGTATTACCACGTCGACCTAATTCAGCTCCGATATTAATACTGCTGTACCCCTGAGCCTTCAAAGGTATACCGACCCCAAATGTAATAGCATAATCACGTACTTTATGTCCGTTTATAGTCATATAATAATCGCTATATCGTCCCCCTAACCTATATGACCATCTGTTATAAAATCTATGCATATCATTATGGTTAGGCAAAAACTGAACTCCTCCACTAACAGTATGGGTATTCCCGAATGCTATGCCATTAACCACGTCAGCTCCATTCATTCCTTTCCAATGTTGGAACGAATAATCCAAACCAGCACTGAATTTATTGGCCATATAAAAAAGTCCGGCCCTGATATTCATCGGAAGATTAAAATTTTTTGTTCCCATTGAATAATATGCCGTATCTATAGTTGTAGACCCTCCATAAACGGAATTATTTACCAACGGTTTTAAATTAAGTTTCGGGCTAAATGTCATCCCAAAAATCAATTTACGCATATCGGTATCAATAATATTATAATCGAGACCTACATTCCATCCGATACGAGAATAATCTTCCTGCACTGTCCCCGCGGTAGGATTATAATCATTCCCCGATAAAATAGGATCTATCTCCACATCATAATAACGGCTTATAGCTCCCTTGTAATATACCATACTTGCGCCTAAGTATAAATGTTTAAATACTCTAGCTCCATAACTCACTTTCAACTGAGAAATAGATCCTTCACCTCTGTATGCATATTTTACACTACCCACATTAGCCAGAATAGAGGGATCAGTCTCCATCATATCTACTCTATACCCGACATTGCTCAATGGATTAAGGCTAACACTCAATCCCATATTCTTGTACAAAGAGAACTGAACCGATATATCCCTTACATTAAACGTATTGTAACTTGTTTTTTTATCAACCGTTTTTGAATAGAAGTTCTGTCCTTCCATCCCAAAATTAAACAAAAAAGTGTTACGTTGTGTCGCTCCCAGTGAAGCGGGGTTCAAAGAGTTGCTCATTCCCGGGCTATGGAAAGCCACTCCGGCTCCCCCCATCGATCTCAAATAAGCCGGGCCTGGGGTCGATAAATCTCCTATACCATAAAATGTGTATGGAGAAAATGCATTTATACTACTCTCATCCTGTGCAAAAGTCACCACCGGCATTGCCAGCAAGGCGGTAATAATAGCAAAGTAAAAAATTTTCTTATTATTTCGCATTATATTCCAATATTCGGTTTAGACCGTATGCAACCAAATCATAGGTTGCAAATATGGGATTTTTTAATCTTTTTGCAAAGAAATCACCGTCTCCACCAGTAAAAATTATTCTTAAATTTTGATATTTAGTTTTGAGGTCATTTATGTATCCCTCAATTTCATACACAATACCGTTCACTACTCCGCTCTCTATTGCTTCAATAGAATTATCTCCAATCAGTTTTGTATTGGTATTCAAATTGCACAAAGGTAGTTTTTTTGTAAATTTATTCAAAGCCATAAACCTCATCCTCGCTCCGGGAGATATATTACCTCCAAGGTATTCATTCGCCGAAGAGACAAAATCTATGGTTATGGCGGTTCCAAAATCCACGATAAGAATATTGGAATTGGGATAAATGGCGTTGGCTCCGACGGCTGCCGCCAAACGGTCAGGGCCTAATGTCTGCGGAGTAGAATATAAATTTTTCAAAGGAACGGGGACTGTACTGTCAAACTTGATAAATTGCTTCAAGTTAGCGATAAGCCATGATTCTATATCCTCATATTCATTAGATGTAGACACCATTATTGCGGCATTAATACCCCTATTTTTTTTCAAAAACTTTTCGACAAATTCCAGATTCAGTTCTTTTGTCAAATCAAAATCGACCACCTGACCATTATCTACAATAGTCAGTTTGGTAAGCGTATTCCCTATGTCTATTGCCAAGTTCATGTCACTTACATCAATTTGGATTCCAATTCTCCGAGCGTTTGGGTTGCTTCGGCTATATCTCTAATACATTTAACTACAAGAGTAAGCTTATTATTGTTCTGTTTGAAAATAAATTTTCCTCCCGCCTTGGTAACTTCACGCAATATGGCTCCGAAAAGCGCACTCTTGTAATACATAGAATTCTGATTACTAATAAAATGCGCAATCATAATGCCATTCTTAACAATTACTTTTTCAAACCCTAACTTAACGCATTTCCACCTTAGTCGGACCACATCGAACAACTCTTTTGTCGCAGGAGGAACTGGACCAAAACGGTCTATCAGATGTGCTTCGAAAGAAGAAAGTGTATTTTCATCCGTTATACTATCGAGTTCCCGATATAAACGTATCTTTTCATTCGTACTACCGACATAATCATCAGGGATAAATGCTTCGCGATCGGTATCTATCTGGCAATCGGTAATAAACGTCTGGAATATAGATTCGCCCTCTCCGATTTGTTCCGGTAGTTTGTTGTCCTTTTCGGTCACCGCATATTGCTCTTCCTTGAGCTCAGCAATGGCTTCATTCAGAATTTTCTGATATGTTTCAAAACCTATATCAGCAATAAAACCGCTTTGTTCTCCTCCCAAAAGGTTGCCTGCGCCACGAATATCCAAATCCTGCATCGCAATATTAAATCCAGCCCCCAAATCAGAAAATTCCTCTATAGCTCTCAGTCTGCGACGTGCTTCGGACGAAAGCATTTCATCGGGAGGGACCAACAGGTAACAAAATGCATTCCGATTGGATCGTCCTACACGTCCTCTCAACTGATGGAGATCGCTCAATCCGAAATATTGAGCATTGTTGATAATCATGGTATTGGCATTAGGCACATCCACTCCCGACTCTATAATCGTTGTAGCCACGAGTACATCATACTCACCATAAATAAAATCCATCATTATCTTTTCCAGTTCTTGAGGATTCATCTGCCCATGACCTATTGCGACCCGGGCCTTAGGACATAAATTACGGATAAGCCGGCCTATATCGTTTATAGTATCTACTCTGTTATGCAGGAAATATACCTGACCTTGGCGCATCAATTCATATTCAATAGCCTCTTTTATCAGGTCCTCATCGAACAGATGCAATTCAGTTGCTATAGGACGACGATTCGGCGGAGGAGTATTTATAACCGAAAGGTCACGGGAACCCATCAACGAAAATTGCAAGGTACGGGGAATTGGAGTGGCTGTCATTGTCAATGTATCTATATTGGCCCGCATCTGACGTAATTTTTCCTTGGCCGAAACTCCGAATTTCTGTTCTTCATCTATTATCAGAAGCCCCAAGTCCTTGAATTTAACATTTTTGCCCAATATTTTATGAGTTCCTATCAGAATATCTATTTTCCCTTCTTCAACATCTTTTAATATCTGATTGGTTTCCTTAGTACTTTTAGTTCGACTCAGATGTTCTATCTTAACAGGAAAATCTTTCAAACGACTACTGAATGTTCGATAATGCTGCAATGAAAGAATAGTCGTAGGAACAAGTACCGCAACCTGTTTGGAATCAGCGACAGCCTTAAACGCAGCACGTATCGCAATTTCTGTTTTACCGAATCCCACATCACCACATATAAGCCTATCCATCGGGACTTTACTCTCCATATCATGTTTAACGGCTTCGGTAGCTTTCTGCTGATCGGGAGTATCTTCATATATGAACGACGCCTCCAGTTCATGTTGAAGATATGTATCAGGAGAAAACGCAAAGCCTTCGCTGGCTTTTCGTTTGGCATACAATGCTATGAGTTCACGCGCTATATCCTTGACTGCTTTTTTGGTGTTTAGCTTCATCTTCTGCCATGCACCAGAGCCCAGTTTATATATTTTAGGAGGTTCACTGTCCTTATCCTTATAGCGGGATATCCTATGCAATGCATGAACATTCACCAATAAAACATCATTATCACGATAAATAAGTTTGATTACCTCATGTACTTTACCATTTTCGACCGTACGGCTCAATCCTCCGAACCGACCTACCCCATGATCGATATGCACTACATAATCACCTACTTTAAGAGTATTTAACTCCTGTATCGTAAGACTTTCGCTGCGATCAAGTTCGTTGCGTATACGATAACGGTGGAAACGGTCGAATATCTGATGATCCGTATAAAAACAGCTGCGAGATACATGATCGATAAAACCTTCATGCAAGGTTACATCTATCTGTTCAAAACGGATCTCTTTTTCACCTATAGAATTGAAAATATTATGTATACGTTCTATCTGTGCCTTATTTTCAGTCAACAGATAAGTCTTGTATCCTTTAAGTTCATTAGACTTGATATCGGCTGCCAGAAGTTCGAAATTTTTATTGAACTGTGGTTGTGGAGAGGTTTTAAACTCGACTTTGACGTCGGCCACACGCTCTTTCATATTATCATTAAGCAATATGAACTGGGATTTGGCCGTATCCTCCAAAAAACTCTTACGTCCGGTAACCATATTATCGATCTGTTTCGGATCATCAAGACCACCCAATATTTTCGAACGTATTTCATGAAACCTTTTAAGGGTATATTCCCCATCGGCAAACCAATAAACAGCCCCTTCTGCAAATTGTGCAAATGAAACCCTCTCTCCTGCCAACTCTATATTTTTCAAATTGGGGACAATTTCCACCCTCTCAATCTTCCCCACGGACAACTGCGTTCCGATATCGAATGTACGAATAGATTCCACATCATCTCCAAAAAAATCTATACGGTACGGTTTATTGTCCGAAAAAGAGAAGATATCTACGATACCTCCACGCACCGAGAATTGTCCGGGTTCATAAACAAAATCCACCCTTTCGAAACCATACTTCAAAAGCATCTCTTCTACAAACTTTATCGAAAGGGATTCCCCTGCCTTTATAGTCAAGATACTTTTTTTGAGGCGTGTTTTATCCACGACTTTTTCCACGAGAGCCTCGGGATAGGTACAAACGACCAGATAATCTTTGGAAAAATTTTTTATTGCATTCAGGACGGTTGTTCTTTGGACTATACCTGCAGCATCTTCCTGCCCGAACTGAATGGAACGTTTATAACCGGTAGGGAAAAAGAAAACTTTATCTTCGTCAAGAAAACTGTAGAGATCGTTATAAAGATAACCAGCTGCATCTTTATCCTCCATTATGAAAATATGAAGCCCTTTTTTCCGTTCGATAACTCCCGACGCAATAATACCGAATGCCGAACCTGTTACCGATGATAAATACACACTTCTGCCAGCCGAAAATTCTTTTAAGAGTTTTTTAAAAGCTCCTCCGAGTTCGGATTTTCCATCTGTATCGGTCTTCTCGGCTCTTCCTTGTACTATAATATTTTGCAACTCTTTAGGCGTCATAATCAACCCTTATAGACTTTTTATTTAGCAGTTATGCTTATATCGAAACAGGATGTGTGGGGATGGGTCTGCACTCTGAATTCAACATTTCCACAACATAAAAATAAACCGAAAATTCATCCCCATCCAACTGCATGACATCGGGTCAAAGTGAGATCAGACATCTGTATCATGCATGTATTATTCCACCAGATTCAAAACCGCATCGCATATAAACTTCATATAATTGACAACCCAATAAATATATTTTAATTGAACCCTCTGTGTCGAAAATATAAAGACAAATACGATTAATACCCCTCTTCATTTTCTCTCAGGTATAATCCGTGTACTCTTTTTCTACTTAAATAAAATACTTTCTTCGACCAAAAACAAATTACAACAATTCCTGTCCCTCTTTATTGTAATATTTTGTTTCTACCACACCCGTAGTTTCGTTAGATTCGATGGCAATCCAACATCCATAACGCAACATCCATCTCACTCTACGAGAAATAAGCCCTTTGCGCAGAAAAGCAGAAACAAGAGGGCTGACTTTGATTTTCAGATATCTCTGCTTTTTATCCTGAACGAAATACATTATACGGTTTTCAATCTCTTGATCAATCAACACCGTAGGGGTAACCTTTCCCGACCCTTTACATGCAGGACACATTTCAGACATATCTACATGTGTTTCCGGGCGCACTCTCTGACGTGTTATCTGCATCAAGCCGAATTTGGTCAACGGCAAAATCGTATGCTTCGCTCTGTCATTCAACATAAGGCGATGCATCTCGTCAACCAAAGCAGTTCTATTCTCGGCCTTATGTAGGTCGATAAAATCTATAACTATAATTCCCCCCATATCTCTAAGCCTCAACTGACGAGCTATCTCAGCAGCTGCTATCATATTGACACCCATTGCGGTACTTTCCTGATCATCTTCGACTTTTGCACGATTACCACTGTTAACATCTATAACATGAAGTGCTTCGGTATGTTCTATTATCAGATAAGCCCCCTTTTTGAGGGAAACATACTTGGAAAAGAGTGACATTATCTGTTTCGACACATCGAAATTGTCGAAAATAGGAACGCCTCCCTTGTATAATTTTACTATCTTCTCTTTCTCCGGAGCAATCGTTCGGATATAATCCTTAACTTCATCATATACTGAAACATCATCGACATATATACTGCTGAAAGAACCGTTCAAAAGATCTCTCAAAATGGCAGTAGTACGATTCATCTCGCTCAGAAGTAATGCTGGGGCAGATGAAGTTTTAACTTTTTTAATAACCTGTTCCCACTTTTTTATAAGACTCAATATATCCTGCTGGATATCTTCGGTCTGTTTACCGGCTGCGGCAGTACGTATTATCACCCCATAATTATTAGGCAATACCTCCTTAACTATACGTTTCAACCTATTTGTCTCTTCCCGAGACCGGATTTTTTGCGATATGGATATTTTACCTCCAAAAGGGAGTAAAACGACATGTCTGCCGGCAAGAGATATGTCGCACGTCAATCGAGGGCCCTTTGTCGATATAGCCTCCTTGGCTATCTGAACCATTATATTCTGTCCGCTGGATATCTGACTCGATATTTTCCCGGTTTTCCCAAGCGGTGGCAGCAATTTCAAATGATCGAAAGCTATATCTTTTCTATTATTCGACAGATTCCCGACCAATTTATGAAGCGTGGGAAAATTAGCTCCTAAATCCAGGAAATGGATAAATCCATCTTTTTCATGCCCAATGTTTACAAACGCAGCATTCAGGCCAGGCATGATTTTTTTAACCTTGCCCAGATATATGTCACCCACCGAAAATCCATTCTTACGCTGCTCCTTATTTAGTTCTACAAGAGATTTATCTTCGAAAAGAGCAATCGTAATTTCGTTGGATGTTACATTTATTATCAGTTCTTTATTCATCAATCGTTTCGGTTATACAAAGTCCTCACGATATATGCATTATACAACTCGACATGTATTATACAATAAACCTAAAGAGCCTGAGGTCTTTAGGTTTACATAAATGCTTACATAATGCAGCTCCCTATTTTTTCTTTTTATGTCTGTTTTTTCTCAGACGTTTTTTCCTTTTGTGGGTAGCCAT